>JAPKZQ010000004.1 GCA_026393675.1 Acidobacteriota bacterium
CTCGCCTCCGATAGCTCCCCACCCCGCCTCGCGGCGGCGCAGTAATCGTCGGCTTCAGGCCGGAGAGCGTTTGCCTGGAGAGGACTTGCACCTCTCGGGTCATGGCACACTTACAGGCGCACGGATCGCCACGCTCCAGCCCGGCCACGCTGGAGCGTGGCGATCCAGGGACCCTGTTCAGGATGAGGGTGGGTCCGGCGCGGCCGCCGCGGCGTCGCCGCCCTCGCCGTCACCAGCAGGCCCGCCGCTGCCGTTGCGTTTCCGCCGCGGGCGGATGTCGTAGCGCTTGATCATCTCGTTCAATGTGGTCGGCTTGATGCGCAGCAGTTCCGCCGCGCGCTTCTGCACGCCGCCCGCGTTTTCGAGCGTCGTCTCGATGAGCCGCCGCTCGAAGTCCGTGACCACATCCTTGAGCGACAATCCCTCCGGCGGTACCACGACCTGTGGTATCTGGAACGTCGGCTTCCGCCTGACCTGCTCGGGAATCAGGTCGACGTCTATCCGCGAGCCCGGCGACAGCACGACGGCGCGCTCGATGACGTTTTCCAGTTCGCGCACATTGCCCGGCCAGTCGTAGTCGACCAGCCGATCCAGGGCATCGGGCGTCAGTTCCAGGTCGCCCTTGCCGTTCTCCTCGCCGTACTTGTGAAGAAAATGGTGCGTGAGCGGCGGAATGTCCTCTTTCCGCTCCCTGAGCGCCGGCAGCGGGATCGTGATGACGTGCAGCCGGTAGTACAGATCCTCGCGAAATCGCCCGTCCTCCATCATCTGCCGCAGGTCCACGTTGGTGGCCGCGATGATCCGGACGTCGACCTTGATGGTGTCCACCCCACCAAGGCGCATGAACTCGCGCTCCTGGATGACGCGCAGGAGTTTCGGCTGTGTTTCGAGCGGGATGTTCCCAATCTCGTCGAAGAAGATGCTGCCGCGGTCGGCGACCTCGAACAGCCCCTTTTTGGGATAGACCGCGCCGGTAAAGGCGCCCTTGACGTGGCCGAACAGGTTCGACTCAAGCAGGTCCGGAGGAAGGTTGCCCGAGTTCACCGTGACAAACGCGCGTTCGGCCCTGGCCGAGTGCGTGTGAATCGCGCGCGCCACCAGTTCCTTGCCCGTGCCGCTTTCACCCGCAATCAGGATCGTCGACCGGCTCGGCGCGGCCTGGATGATCAGGTCGAAGACCTGCCGCATCCTGGCGCTGCGACCGATGATGTTGTCGAACTTGTGGTAACGCTCCTGCAGGGTCTGGCGCAGGACGCGGTTCTCGGTCACCAGGCGGCGGCGCTCGACGGCGTTCTGCAGCACGGCGAGCACTTCGTCGTTCTTGAACGGCTTCGTGACGTAGTCGAAGGCGCCGCGCTTCATGGCGGCCACGGCCGTGTCGACGGAGGCAAACGCGGTGATCATAATGACCGCGATGTCCTCGTCGATCTTCTTGATCTCGTCGAGCACCGTCAGGCCATCCATCCTGGGCATCATGACGTCGACGACGGCCGCATCAACGGGCACCGACCGCACCAGGTCAAGGCCCTCGGCCCCGCTTGATGCCAGGCGCACCTCGTATCCCTCCCGCCTGAGGAGGGTCTCGAGGATCTCCCGCATGATCTCTTCGTCGTCGATGACGAGAATGGTTCCCTGGCGGGTGACGGGGTCGGTGGCCAAGGCTTACGCGCCGCCTGCCGCGACGCGCGACGCGCCCTGCGCGAGCGGCAGGATCATCGTGAACCTGGTGCCCTCGCCGACGCGGCTGTCGCACGTGATGGTGCCGTCGTGTTCGTGCACGATGCCGTAGGTGATCGACAGGCCGAGCCCTGTCCCCTCTCCCAGTGATTTCGTGGTGAAGAACGGATCGTAGATGCGCGCCAGGTGTTCGGCCTGGATCCCGGCGCCCGTGTCGCTGACCTCGATGACGGCCTCGTCGCCGCGCGTGCACGTCGTGATCGACAACCATCCGCCTCGTGGCATGGCGTCGCGGGCGTTAATGAACAGATTCAGGAACACCTGCTGCAGCTTGTGCTCCATCCCCATCACGACAGGAGGCACCGACGATAGATCGCGGCGCAGCTGGATATTGACGGCCTTCAACTGGTGCTCGAGCAGCGCCAGCACGTCATTGATGACGCCGTTGATGTCGGTGGGCGCATGCTCGGTGGGCGCCTGGCCGCCTCGGGCCAGCGTCAGCAACCCGTTGACGATCTTGGCCGCGCGGAACGTCTGCCGCTCGATCTTCTCGAGCAGCTTCGTGTCAGGGTCGTCCGGATTCGCGCGCTCGAGCAGCATCTGCGTGTAACTCGAGATGCCGGTCAGCGGCGTGTTGACTTCGTGCGCCACGCCCGCGGCCAGCAGGCCGATCGATGCCATCTTGTCGGAGATCTGTAACTGTTCCTCGAGTCGCGCTCGCGCGGTCACGTCCTCGAAGACAAGGATCGACCCTTCAATCGGCGCGCCGGCTTTATCGCCCTGCAGCGGCACGACCGCGATATTGACGAGCAGGCCCTTGTCGGCCCGACCCCGCGGCGACCCGAGCGGTATGCGGTACAGCGCCGTCCCCGACGGGCTGTCCCGTCGCGCGGCACGCAGCGCGTCGATCAATGCCGGCGAGAACAAGTCCTCCAGGCGTTGCCCGATCGCCTCGTCGCGCCGAAGGTCGTACACCCGCTCGAGGGACCGGTTCCACCTCACCACCCGGTCGTTGGCATCGACCACCGCGAGGCCGTTGTCGAGCGATTCGAGGATGTTCTCGTTGAACTGCCGCATGCGTTCCACTTCGGACGCCTGCTGCTTGAGTTGCTGATACAAGCGGCCGTTCTCGAGCGCTGTCGCAACCTGTGCCGCCACGGCCACCAGCAGCGCCATGTCTTCGCTGCTCAGCGGTTCGGCGCGTTCCTTGCGCCCCAGCGCCAGCAGCGCAATCGTTGTCTGCTTGGACACGCAGGGAATGAAGTAGTGGACGCCCTGATCGCGCCAGTGCCCGATCTCGTCCAGCGCAAACCGCCGCTGTGAAAGCGGGTCGTCGAGCGCGATGACATGCCCTGCCACCAAACGGGCTCCGATCCCGGAATCGACGCCCAGCTCCGGCGGCTGACCCACGAATCCGTGCGCGCGCAGCGCCCGGAACGCGCCCGCGGCCTCGTCGACGAGCATCAGCGCCATCCGGTCGATCACAAGTGTCTCGGTGATACGCGCGACGAGCCGGTCGCCGAGACGATCGATGTCGAGATCGGTGGAGAGGTCGCGCGCAAATCCGACCAGCGCCCGGCGGTAGTCGTAGCGGTCACGGTAGAACGCCCGATCGAGCACGGTCTGGATGCCGTCCTTGACCGGCCGGGCCAGCAGCACCATCACCAGCGTGGCGAGTACCGCGATAATCGTGTTGGTCTGCGACCCGTTCTCCAAAAACAGCCAGCCCGCTACGCGCAACAGCAGCGCGTAGATCGCGACGATGGCCGCCACGGCCGCCACGTAGACGAGGCTGCGTTTGACGATGACCTCGACGTCCATCAGGCGATAGCGCACGATCGCCGAGGCGAAGGCCAGCGGAATCAGTCCAAGCGGGATGGCCAGCAATTCCATGCGCACCGACGGCACCGCGCCGAGCGCAAACGGCAGCGCATAGCCGACGGTAAACGGTCCGCCGCCAAGCACCGTGCCCCAGACAATCCATCGCAGCTGACGCCGTGCCGTCACCGAGCGCACTTGCGTCAATGCGCGCGCCAGGACGACGAAGCCGCAGGCGAGGAAGAGTCCGAAATACAGCGGATCAAACCGGTCGAGCGCGGAGATGATGCGGTCATAGCCCATCTCGTTGTCGTAGAGCCTGGCGATCGCGACCACTCGCGTCGTACCCATCAGGAGCGCGGGCAGATAGACGAGCGGCAGCAGCCGGGTTCCCAGCGTGGTGCGAACCCAACTGCCGCTGCGGTCCGGAAACACCAGGCTGAAATGGAACAACATCGGCCCGAGGGCCAGCATCGAAATCTCGTCAGCCCAGTAAAACACCCAATCGAGGTGGTTGAACCGCCCGGCCGGCGAGAATGCGAACACGCCGAAGAACGCGACCGAGAGCCAGAAGAAGTGGAGCGACGACTGATTGCCGGGCCGCCGCAGCCTGACGGCCGCGCCGACCACCAGCGTAAACACACCCACCGCGGCAAGCACGTAGTACAGAACGCTGTTGCCCTGCGGAACGGGAGCCAACTGCACCTGAATCATCTCGCGCGTGCCGAGGCGCAGCAGCGTGTAGGTGACAAGCGATCCCGGCTTCGCCCGGTGCGCGACATCGACGACGTCAGCCGGACTGTCCACCGGCTGGCCGTCGATCGCGACCAGGACGTCGCCCGCACGAAGCCCGGCGCGTGACGCGGCTGAACCGCCGGCCAGATCGGCCGCCGTCACACCCTGGGACCGTGGCACCCAGAGCACGCCGTCTTCGACCTCGTGCCACGTCGCGCGAGCCACGATGTTCGCGGCGCCCAGAGCGAGCAGCACGGCGACAATCGCCAAGGCAGCAATCCAGCCCAGCGCGCTGGGCGTCGAGTGCCCAACCGCGGACTTCCTGGAATCATCTGCCCGCATCTGATTGTCGTACATCAGGTCAATAACCGGGAGCGCGCCTAGATTGTCTTAGCAATCAACATACCAAGAACCGGCGTCGCTAGAAATGAATAAACTCTTATTATTCATAGACTTAAGTCTAATTCTCAACTGTTGGTCCCACAAAAATCCATCCGCGCGGATGATTGCTCCAACCAGATGGATCTGGCTGGGCCGGAAACGTGTGCGTCCAGAATAGAAATTTCTCGTGGAATCCACCGCGGCCACCGAACTTGTGACAGTCGCGGGACCCGAAATCAGAACCGGATCCGGACGCCACCGACGACACGCTTAGGCGGCCTCACGACCAGTAGTTCGTCGTAGGGGGAACGTTCGATGTTCGACTCGCGGAACAGGTTGCACACCGCGACGAGCAGCTCCCAGTCGGCTGATGTGAAATTCAGGAACGGCAGAGCCTGGTTCACCTGAACGTCGAACCTGGTGTCGAGGCCCGAGCCGCCGCGCGAGGTCATCTGGCGCGCGAATCCGGTGTTCACTTTGTACAGCACGTAGACACGGGTGGCGGTCGGCCGGAAGTCGGTTTCAAGCGACGTGGTCAAATCATGGAGGCGCTGCTGGTCGCTGCCCCGGCCTCCCATCCAGAGGGCCATCACGGATTGGTCGGGCGAGTGGTCCCAGCGTGCGGTTGACTGGGAATAGTCCACCACACCTCGCACGCCGCCGACGATCGCGCGGCTCAGACTGACACTCCATCCGCGAGCATTCAGGTCGCCAAGCGTGGCCACGTAGTAGTGACCAAGACTCGGCACCGATCGGTCTGGAATCGCGACCGCAAACACCGCCCCGGCCTGATCCCCGACGCGCTGGTAGAAGGTGCGGAACCCCACGACAAACGCGGCGATATCGCGTTCGATCCCGACCTCGAGATGATCCGTACGTTGCGGCCGGAATCCCTCGGCCTCTGACCAGGGAGAGAAGGTCCGCTGCGCAGGCAGCACCACGCCGTTGCCGTTGCCGGCACCCGGGAGGAACTCCTCGGCGCCTGGCGCGACCACGTAACGAGCAGCGACGGCACGGACGCGGTACTTATTGGCGGGACGAAGGGTCAGCGAGAGACGCGGGCTGAATAAGCCGTTTCCGCTGAGATAATCCTGCCACGAATAGGTCACGCCGTAGCCGATGGTGACGTTGGGCGAGAGTGTCCACTGGTCGGACCCGTGGACCGTGCCGACCGAACGCGATCCGGCGCTCATGTCGGGAATGCCCAGCGCGCTCGACCGATCGTAGTGCTGCGTGCTGTACGTGATGCCCGCCAGGAACCGATGCTCAGCCGAGTGCCTCGCGGTCAACGATCCGGCAACAAACCACGACCCCATTCCCCCTTGCGTCAGTGCGCCGCGAACCGCCCAGTCGCCGAGGCTACCAGCCGGCGCTCCAAGCGAGACGTACGCCACGCCAGCCGACGCGACGGCACCAGTCGACCACACGTCTGCTGGACCATTGAACGATCCGATGGTGACGAAATTCACCTGACCGGTCAGCGGCATGGCATCGAACAGGCCAGATGCAAACCGGGCCGACGAATCAAATGCGTGGCCGAGGAACGACCGTCCCGCTTCTGCCGCTGCGCCGGCGTCGCCGCCACCGTCGACCACTCCCCTGGCGTCGTCGACATTCTTCAACACGCTGCGCGGCAGGTGGCGAAGCCGCCAGTTGGCTTCGGTGTGGTCGTGATCGACGTCGGCCCCGCCGCTCACGGCGCCCCCAGGCAGGCCGTCGATCGGCAGCAGACTGGCCGCCAGCACCCTGGTCGTCGATGGTGCCGAGCCGTTGTCCGTGAGTGATCGCAGCGCCACCGACACCAGTGCCGGCACGCTCGACCGGACCTCGACCATCTGTCGGGGAGCCGGGACGAAGCCGTCCAGATGGATGCGCACCGTGTACGCACCGGTCGGGAGCGCACCGAAGCGGAAGCGGCCGTCCTTGCCGGTGAGCGCAAACACGACCGTTGATCCGAGCGCCGACACCATGGCACCGGCAAGTGGCCGACCTTTGGTATCGACCACCAACCCCTGGATATCGCCCTGCGTCGCCGCGCGCGCCACGACGGACTGTGGCGAGCGGATCGACACAGACTGCGCAGACGCCGGCACGCTGGCCACGACGAATCCGGCGACGGCCGCCACGACCACGAATGTGGATACGCGTGTCATAGGCCCACCCGTCAAGTAACTACTGCCGCTGTGGCTCGCGACCCGGGGCGGACAGTGCCCCGCGAGCGCGCCGATCAGGCGGCCACAGAAAACATGATGTTCCGCGTGACGACCTTGCCCGAGAGCTTATCGGTGATCTTGATCTCCAGGCGATACTCGCCTTCCGGAAAGCTCGCAAGCGGGACGTACTGACTCGCCAGCAAATTGTGGCCCGCCGCCGTGTCGAACTGTGGCGGCAGCGTCGTCGCATTGAACGCCTGCGGGTTTGTCTTGTTGAAATACTTCTCCGGCTTGTCCGTGAACCGCTGATAAAAGAGATACTCGACGGCGACATCCGGCTTCCGATCGCCGTCGGAACCGGTGTTGTAGATCAGGAACACCATCGACAGGCCGCCGGTTTTCAGAAACTTCGCGCTGGCCGCCGGCACCACGATGTTGTTGCCCACCGTATACGGCTGTTCGGCGATCTGCTCGGCTGTCGGCGGCTTCTCGATCGGCTTCACATCATCGGCGACGATAATGCTGCTCGTCGTGAGGTCGTTGCCCCAGAGATTCGGCACCGTGATGGGTTGTTTCAGGAACCCGACCTTCTGGCCCGCAGTCTTGTCTTTCGCATCCGCCGGCGCCCGTTCCTTCACGACGAGGTAGAGGTCGTAGTCGCCGGCAGGGACGGAAAACGCGCGCGTCAGCCGGTAGGGCTCGCCCGGGGCCGGAGTCTTCAGATCGATGTAGTGAATGCCCTGGAAGGCATACTCTCTTTCCTTCTTCACGTCGGCAGGAGGGGTGGCCGGGGCCGCGGCGGGCGTTCTGGCGACGAGCCGCAGATAGAGCGTGACCGCCTTGGACGGCACCTGCGCCGGGTCGAGCGACAGCACGAACGGAACAAACGTCAGGCCGTTCAGGGCCTTGAGAAAGTCGGTGCGTATCGACATGCCGATGTCGCTCGGGACTGGCTGCCCGGCGGCAATGGCATCGGCTATCTTGTACGCGGTCTGAAGCTCCTGTTGCTGAACCTTGTCCTGCTTCTGGTCCTTCTTCTGCTGGGCATGGGCGGGCGAAAACGACACCGCGGCATTCGCGAGCAGTGCGAACACCAAGGGCGTCAACACCCATCGACGGATCTGCATAGCGACTCTACTCCCAGTTTGGCTTCATCAGTGGCCGGCTACTGCAGGGATCATAGGCCCCAACCCTCAGTGCTGTCAAAGGTTTGCAGCGAGATCCCTGTGGTAACATCTCGGGCGAGACCAGGCCCCTGGTCCATCCTTCCCCGACGGTTGAGGACGACCATGATCATCGCTTCCATCCACGGTCGAGAAATCCTGGATTCACGTGGGAATCCCACGGTTGAAGTCGACGTCAGCCTCGAGGATGGCGCGTTCGGACGGGCGGCGGTTCCCTCTGGCGCGTCGACGGGCGAGCGCGAGGCTCTGGAGCTCCGGGACGGGGACCAGCGGCGCTATCTCGGCAAGGGGGTGCTGCAGGCGGTCCAGCACGTGACCGGCGAGATTGCCGGAGCGATGGTCGGGAAGGACCTGAATCAGCGCGGGCTCGACCAGCTCATGATCGCGCTTGATGGGACGCCCACCAAGAGCCGGCTGGGCGCCAACGCGCTGCTGGGCGTCTCGATGGCGTTTGCGAAGGCGTGCGCCTCGAGCCGGCGCATTCCGCTCTATCGCCACTATCGGGATCTGTTCGGCCAGCCCGACGCTGGCCCGTGGCTGATGCCGGTGCCGATGATGAACATCCTGAACGGCGGCGCTCATGCCGACTCGAACGTGGATTTCCAGGAGTTCATGGTCCTGCCGCTCGGCCTGCCGACCTTCCGCGAGGCGCTGCGCGCCGGGGTCGAGGTGTTCCATGCGCTTCGCGGGATCTTGAAAGGCCGGAAACTCTCGACCAGCGTAGGCGACGAAGGTGGATTTGCGCCCAGCGTCGCCTCCAACGTGCAGGCCGTCGAGCTGGTGCTCGACGCGATCGGGCGGGCGGGCTACAAGCCGGGGCGCGACATCTGCATCGGCCTCGACGTCGCTGCAAGCGAGCTCTGGGTCGATCGGACGCCGCGCTCGACACCGTGGGATCCGCCCACGACGCACGAGGGCACCTACGTATTCAAGAAGTCCGGTGAGGCGCCACGGTCGTCTGCTCAGATGATTGCTCTCTACAGTGACTGGGTTGGCAAGTACCCCATCGTGTCGATCGAGGATGGCCTGGCGGAGGGCGACTGGAACGGGTGGAACGTGCTGACCAGGCAGCTTGGCGGGCGCGTGCAGATCGTGGGTGACGATGTGTTCGTGACCAATCCGGATATCCTGAAACAGGGGATTGAGCGCGGCATCGCGAATTCAATTCTGATCAAGCTCAACCAGATTGGCACCGTCTCCGAAACGCTCGATGCGATCGCGATGGCCCACGGCGCGGGCTATACGACCGTCATTTCGCACAGGTCGGGTGAGACCGAGGATTCGACCATTGCGGATCTGGCGGTGGCAACCGGCGCGGGCCAGATCAAGACGGGGTCGGCCAGCCGCACCGATCGCATCGTGAAGTACAACCAACTGCTGCGGATCGAGGAAGAACTGGGCTCGCACGCGCACTATGCCGGGCGTGCGGCCATTGCGCAGTTGACGTAGTGCGGTCGCCTCACGCTTCCGCGCGTGAGGCGCATCAAGCTCGACAGGGACCACCGCCGGATCGATGTTGCCGCCCCTCCCCGTCGGGCGACAGCGACTGAAGGAGGAAGGCCGTGGACGAAGCGCTTGCCAACCGGCTCGTGCGAGAACTGGCCGACGCAATTGCCGCAGCCGCCGCAGGGGACGCGCGGGTTGAAGCCTGTCATGCGAAAGCGCGCGAATCTGGCTTCGAGCTGAAGGTCGCGCTCGCCGCCGAGGTGCGCAGCGTGAATTCCGAGTGCCCGTCTGTAACGCCTGATCTGACCATCGAGCCGCAGGCGATTGTGTCGCCACCACCTCCAGAGTTGACCGCCGCCGACCGCCGGTTCCTCAAAGCGCTCCGCATCAGTTCGGGCAGCGCGGCGTCTGGCCGCCGCTAGGCGGAAAAGTGATCGGGTCACTTTTCCTCCGATGGATGCCGAAAAAGTGACCCGATCACTTTTCCTCTAGAATAGGGCAGATGATCGATCGTCCGCCCCAACCTGATTCCTCACGTGCGGCCGGCGACCGCCCGGTGGCCGACATCGGCTATCCCGGCGAGTTTCCCTATACGCGCGGCATCCAGCCGACGATGTACCGCGGCCGCCTGTGGACGATGAGGCAGTACGCCGGGTTTGGCACCGCGCGACAGTCGAACCAGCGGTACCGCTACCTGCTCGCCCAGGGCGTCACAGGTCTGAGCGTCGCCTTCGATCTGCCCACGCAGATCGGGTACGACTCGGACAGCCCGCTGGCGCTTGGCGAGGTTGGCAAAGTCGGCGTGGCCATCGACTCGATCGAGGACATGGCCGATCTGTTCGATGGCATTCCGCTCGGCCGCGTGTCGACGTCGATGACGATCAACGCGACCGCGAGCACGCTGCTGGCGCTCTACATCGCCGTCGCGAGGCGGCAGGGTGTGCCGGCGAGCGCCCTCTCGGGCACGGTGCAGAACGACATTCTCAAAGAGTACGTGGCCCGAGGCACGTACATCTTCCCTCCCCGCCCATCCCTGCGCCTTGTGACCGACATCTTCGCGTTCTGCGAACGCGAGGTACCCAACTGGAACACGATTTCCATCAGCGGGTATCACATCAGGGAGGCCGGTTCGACGGCCGTCCAGGAGGTGGCGTTCACGCTCGCCAACGCGATTGCCTACGTGCAGGCCGCGGTCGACGCCGGGCTCGACGTCAACAGCGTCGGCCAGCGCGTGTCGTTCTTCTTCAATGCTCACAACGACTTCCTGGAGGAAATCGCGAAGTTCCGCGCGGCGCGCCGACTGTGGGCCACCATCATGCGTGACAGGTTCCACGCGACCCACCCCCGCGCCCAGGCCATGCGCTTCCACACGCAGACGGCGGGCAGCACGCTGGCCGCGCAGCAGCCGGACAACAACATCGTGCGCGTGGCCATCCAGGCGCTGGCGGCGGTGATGGGCGGCACGCAGTCTCTGCACTGCAACAGTCGAGACGAGGCGCTCGCGTTGCCGACCGAGACGTCGGCCGCCATCGCGCTTCGCACGCAGCAGGTCATTGCGCACGAGACCGGTGTCGCCAACTCGGTGGACCCGGTCGGCGGTTCGTTCGTCGTGGAGGCGTTGACGGATCGGATCGAACGCGAGGCCCGGGAGATCATCGAGACGATCGACCGGCTCGGGGGGACGCTCGCGGCCATTGATACCGGGTTCGTCCAGCGCGCGATCCAGGACGCCGCATATCAGGCTCAGAAGGCCATCGACAGCGGCGATGCGGTCGTCGTGGGCGTCAACCGATTCATGTCGACCGACCCGGTGAACATTGAGACGCTGCAGATTGATCCGACTGTTGAGCGCGAGCAGGTCGATCGGCTGTGCCAGTTACGGTCCAGCCGCAGTGCGTGCGACTGGCGCGCCGCGCTCGACGTGGTGTCGCTCGCCGCGGCGTCAGGCGACAATCTGATGCCGCCCCTGATCGCGGCGGTCGAAGCGAAGGCCACCGTCGGCGAGATATCAGACACACTGCGACAGCAGTTCGGTGAATACCGGGAAAATGTCTAAGGGGCACCCCTTGCTTGACGTGCGCGGCCTGACGACGGAGTTCGTCGTCTCCCGTGGAGGCGCCGCGCGGACGGTGCGTGCCGTCGATGGCGTTAGCCTCCAGGTGCGGCGTGGAGAGACGCTCGGCCTGGTCGGCGAGTCCGGGTGTGGCAAGTCGGTCACGGCGCTCTCCATTATCCGCCTCGTCCAGCCGCCGGGCCGCATCACGGGTGGGACCATCGTCTTCGAGGGACGAGATCTGACGACGCTGGACGAACCAGAGATGCAGCGCGTGCGCGGCGCGCGTATTGGCTTCGTTTTCCAGGAGCCCATGACGGCGCTCAATCCGGTCTTCACGATTGGCGATCAGATCGCCGAATCACTCGTGGTGCACCATCTGGCCACGAAGGCCGCTGCACGCACTCGGGCGGTGGAGTTGCTGGAGGCCGTTCGCATTCCTGAACCGAGGAAACGCGCTGGCGATTATCCGCACCAGCTGTCGGGCGGCATGCGACAGCGGGCGTTGATCGCGGCCGCGATCAGCTGTCGCCCTTCCCTGCTCATCGCTGACGAGCCGACGACCGCGCTCGATGTGACGATTCAGGCTGAGATTCTCGATTTGTTGCGCGAGATGCAGGCACAATTCGGCCTCGGCCTGCTCCTCATCACCCACGATCTTGGCGTGGTCGCCCACCTGGCCAATCGCGTGGCCGTGATGTATGCCGGCCGGATCGTCGAGGAGGGGCCAACATCGACGGTGCTCTCGCGGCCGGCTCATCCGTACACGCGCGGCCTGCTTGCGTCGCTGCCAGGTTCGGCTCCGGGCACGCGGCTCAGGGCGATTCCCGGGTCCGTACCCGATCTGTCTGCGCTGCCGGCCGGATGCGCCTTCTCTCCGCGATGCGGCGATCGGGATGCCCGGTGCGACCAGCGTCCGCCTGAGCCGACCGCGCTCTCTCCTGATCACCACACCCGCTGTTACCTGTATCCGAAGGCTGGATGATGGCGCTCGTCGACCTGCGCGGACTCGTGAAGGCGTTCTCACGGCGGGCGACGCCCTTCAGCCGGTCGTCCGTCGTGCGTGCCGTCGATGGCGTGAGCTTTGTCGTGGACGAGGGCGAGACGTTCGGCCTGGTCGGCGAGTCGGGCAGTGGCAAGACCACGACCGGCCGGTGCATGCTCCGCCTGATCGAGCCGACCTCGGGACAGTTTCTATTCGGAAGCCGGGACGTCTTCGCGTTGAAGGCGGCCGACATGCGCGCCGCCCGTCGCGACATGCAGATGGTCTTTCAGGACCCCTATGCCTCGCTCAACCCGCGGATGCGCGCCGGTACGATTGTCGAAGAAGGGCTCGTCATCCACGGCGTCGGGACCAAGCAGGAGCGGCGGGATCGCGTACGGGAACTGTTCGCACTGGTCGGGCTGGATGAGACGCACCTCGAACGCTATCCTCATGAGTTCAGCGGGGGCCAACGTCAGCGCATCGGCCTGGCGCGCGCGCTGGCGCTCCGGCCGTCGTTGCTCGTCGCCGACGAGCCCGTGTCCGCACTCGACGTGTCAATCCAGGCGCAGATTATCAACCTGTTCATGGAGCTTCAGCAGGCACTTGCGCTGACCTTGATCTTCATCGCCCACGATCTCCGGCTGGTGCGCCACCTCTGCACGCGTGTGGCGGTGATGTACCGCGGCCGGATCGTGGAGATGGGCCGCACCGACGACGTGTTCCGTGAGCCTGCACATCCCTACACGCGGGCGCTGCTCTCGGCGGTGCCCGATCCGGACCCTCGGACGCAACCGCAGCGGGTGAGCTTCGACGTGGCTGCGGCCGACCTGGGAGCGCCACTGCGCGACGTCGCGCCGGGCCACCAGGCCGCCATCTAAACGCAAAAGGGCGGGCACGGGGGCCCACCCCTACGAACGCCGTCTGCCGTCTACTGGCTACTGGCTACGCTCTTCCTATGCGGCCCGCTGGCATCCTGCTCGACCTGGCCGTCGCGGAGGTGAATCACGCGTCGGGCGTGGTCGGCGATGTCGGCCTCATGCGTCACGAGAATGATCGTGTTGCCGGCCGACGACAACCGGTCGAAGAGCCCCATGATTTCAGCGCCGGTCTTCGAATCCAGGTTGCCCGTCGGCTCGTCGGCCAGCAGGATCGACGGGTTGTTCACCAGCGCCCGCGCAATGGCCACGCGCTGGCGCTGTCCGCCCGATAACTGATTCGGGCGGTGGGTCATCCGGTCGGACAACTCCACCTTGTCCATCGCCGCCTTGGCACGAACCAGGCGGTCCCGGGACGGCACGCCGGCATACACAAGCGGCAACTCGACGTTGTGGAGGGCTGTCGCTCGCGGCAGGAGGTTGAATGTCTGGAAGACGAAGCCAATTTCCTCATTCCGGATCCTGGCCAGTTCATCGTCGTTCATCTGGCCGACCTGCTTGTTGTTCAACAGGTAACTGCCCTTGCTCGGGGTGTCGAGACAGCCGATCAGGTTCATGAGCGTGGACTTGCCCGAACCGGACGGTCCCATGATGGCCACGTATTCTCCCCGCTCGATGGAGATATCCACGCCACGCAACGCGTGAATCTCCTCGGTGCCCATCACGTAGGTTTTCCAGAGATCCTGTGTTTCGATCAGTGCCATACGATCTGACGCGGGCCTCAGGCGCCGATGATGGGTCGCCCTGGCGCACGATTCCTCTCTAGGGAAGATACGGCATCGCCGGGGGAACGGTTCCCGGCGGTCTCGGGGCAGTGTAGCACGGCGGCGCGGCCTCAGGCCTGGGCCCGCTCCTTGATTTTCTCGACCTCGATTTTGTGCTTCTTCACGAGGTGCCACATGCTGCGCTCGGTGATGCCCAGCAGGCGGGCGGCCTGCGCCTGCACGCCGCCCGTGCGTGAGAGCGCCTCGATGACAAACGCGCGCTCGAGCTGCGCGATCTTCTCGTCGAGCGACACGATGCCCGGCGACTCCCACTGCTGTGATGCCACGCCGGCCACCAGGCCGACGCCGGCAGGGCGAATCGGTTGAGGCAGGCTGGTCAGCGTGACGACCTCACCGTCGGTGACGACCGCAGCGCGCTCGATGGCGTTCTTCAGCTCGCGGATGTTGCCCGGCCAGTCGTACGCCATCAACGCCGCCATCGCGTCCGACGACGCCCGCCTGATGGTCCGACCGAGTCGCTGGTTGGCTTCGGCCAGGAAGTGGTCGACCAGTCCCGGAATCTCCTCGCGGCGTTCGCGGAGCGGCGGCACGTTGATCGTGATGACGTTCAGCCGGAAGTACAGGTCGTCGCGGAACGTACCCGCGCGGACGTTCCGCAACAGGTCCTTGTTGGTGGAGGCAATGATGCGGACATCCACCTTGATCGTCGATGTGCCGCCGACGCGTTCCACCTGGCGGCTCTGGAGCACGCGGAGGATCTTGGCCTGTGTCGCCAGCGTCATGTCGGCGATCTCGTCGAGCAGCAGCGTGCCGCCGTCGGACAGTTCGAACTTACCGGGTTTGCGGGCCTGCGCGCCGGTAAACGCGCCGCGCTCGTACCCGAACAACTCGGATTCGAGGAGCGTCTCGGGAATGGCCGCGCAGTTGAGACGCACGAACGGCCGGTGTTTCCGCAACGACCGTTCGTGGATCGCTTCGGCCACCAGTTCCTTGCCGACGCCGCTCTCGCCGAGGATGAGCACCGTCGAGTCGGTCGGGGCGGCCCGGTCGATCAGGTGCATCACTTCGTTCATCGCCCGCGAGGCGGCCGTGGCCCAGCCGTGTCCCGGCAGGGTCGCCAGTTCCTCGCGCAACCGTTCGATCTCGAAGTGCAGTTTCCGTTTCTCGAGGGCGCGTCGGATGACGATTTCCATCTCCTCGAGGCGGAAGGGTTTCGTGAAGTAGTCGTACGCGCCGCGCCGGATCGCGTCGATCGCGTCATCGCGCGTGCCGTGGGCGGTCATGATGATGATCGGCACCCGGGGATCGATCTTCAGGATCTCCTCGACCGCCTCGAGTCCGCTCATGCCTGGCAGGCGGATGTCCAGCAGGATCAGGTCGGCCGAGTCGGCCTTGAGCGCCTGGAGTCCCTCTTCAGCGGTTGTCTTCAACGTCACGGCGTAGCCCTGCCGGTGCAACGCCTCGTTGAGGAAGAACTGCATCTGCTCGTCGTCATCGATGACTAGGACATGGAACATAAGGGTACAGTCAAGCGCATCAGGCCGTCTTCGTCAACGGCGATCGCACGAAGAGGCATTGTGACGCCTCATCGGCCGACTCCAGCGGGCACGGGGCCTCTGAGTGTGACGCGGCGGCGTTCCCCGGTTGAGGTCACGAAGGTCACCGCATCGCGATCAATCTGGACCACCTTGAAGTCACCCACGTTCGCGCGGAACTCGTCGACCGGTTCCGGCAGGTGGGCGACATCGATCCCTTCCAGCACATCGAGCGTCTCGACCTCGACGTTCAGCTCGTGCATCAACGGTCCGGTGAGCGAACGCAGGTCCGGCATGTCGCCGGAGACCAGTACGTGACTGACGTCCACTTGACGATTCTGCTTCGAGATCGGCCAAACAGACCGGTCTTCTCACGGACCTCGACGATCCGGCACACGTGTGGAAGCAATTCGATGCCAACGCGGTTCGCCATGTGTCACTGGAGTTTTCGGCTCGACAGGGGCGAAGACATAGGCTTCCGCCTCGGAAAAACTCGGGCGGAACTGTGCAACGGCGAAAGTGTTACTGGAGCCGGACGCCGATGTCGTCGTTGACAAGGGCGGCACTCAGGATGGACTGCCCAAATGGCGTCTCGATGATGCCGTTGTGACCAGCCGACAGGACCCACACGGCGGCCTTCACCCCACCGCCATTGCCCGTCGCCGACGTATCGATCAAGTCGATGTTGACGATGTACCGGTTGCCCCACGGATCCGCGCTGATTCCCGACGACAAGTAGGGTCCGTTCCATCCGAACTGGGACGTCGGGGCCCTCCGGCTATAACCGGGGACGTCGGTCATCAACTGCTCTGACAGCAAGCCGGCGACTCCTGTCGTCCACAGGCTTGGCTGGTCCTCTAGCGCGACGTTGCCGGGACTGACGAGGAGCTGCACGCGATTCTGCGGAAGCCCGGGGTCGCCTTTCTGAGCCAGCTTCCAGGACGGGAAAAATCCGTTGTCCCGGTAGAACTGGACGATGGCACTCGCGATGGTCTGGCAATCGCTTCGAGCCCGGGCCGACCGCGAGTCGTTGATGAAGTTGCCGATGGAAGGCATGAGCACCAGGGCGAGCGTCACGATCACCCCGAGCACCACCGTCAGCTCCATCAGTGTGAAGCCGTGATGGCTTCTAGCGGTGATTGCTTGTCGGCCGAACATCGGCGACCCTCACGGTTCTGGCGCAAAACAACGGGAGTTACAAAACACTTGCCGGTCGTTTAGTCCCGGGAAACCCTGGTTCGGGGAACGCTATGAACCCGTCTCCCGGCCGGCCGCTCGTCTGACCCACGAGCCAGCCGTGCGCTCCCCAGTCCCAAAGAATAGATTCTCCCTTAGCAACCTCCGTGCCCACTGTGAAATAGCACGAAGATACAGAAAAAACAACGCGTTCTTGGGAAGAAATGGCGATCCCACACATCGGCGACCGGCGGTGTCCTACGTTTTGTGGTGACACGAAACGAGTCTGATCGGTGAGAGGTGAGAACGCCAGCTATAGCATCGCGGCCGAAAAATACCCGTAACCCATAGATTACGCTACGTTTTTCTGCCTGGCAGACCGCCGGACTCCTGAAGCCACATAAGACGTTGTCTCGTTTTGAGACATGCCGCATCAATGTGGGGCGAGCCAGAGACCGAGGGTTGTAACAAGGGTGGCGCGTCTACTTGAGCAGCTTCGAGCGGAGCAGTTGGATGCGGTTGCGCACGTCGGTGGCAAGCGTGGCGGTGTCGGCGCCACCGAACGAGAGGAACTGTTCGTAGTGATCGATGGCGCGGGAGATTTCGCCGCTCTCTTCGAGCACGAGCGCGAGGTTGTAGTGGGCGTTGGCGGCTGTCGACGACCCTGCGGCGTTTCGCGTGATGCCAGGCGCCGTGGTCGCTGGAGATTCCGCTGGTGATGGTGGTGTGCGCGACGTCGTGACCAGGAGCGCCGGTGCGGCTGCGGGAGGCGCGGGTTTCGACGGCGCGGGAGCTCCACATCCGGCGGCCTGCTGCGGCTCGGCGGGAGGCTTGGTTGGGTTAGCAGGCGACGTCACGGGACGCTGGTTGGGTGGTGTGACGGCGCGGCGCGCTGCCGTCTGCCGAGGGCCGAACAGAAAAGACATGGGACCGGCCGGCACGAGACGGTTGTCCGCCGCCACCTGCCACACCAGCGCTGCGGTCACCATGACCAGCACCACGCCGATCGCGATACGAAGCGCAGGTGCCATTCCAGCCGACTCCGGCGCCTGTGTGGGGTAGCCAAGGGAGGCCAGGACGTGATCGTCCGTCATGCCTGGCGATCTGGGTGGGAGCCCCTCGGGTTTCGGCGTCGCCCCGTGGTGTTGACGCAAGACGTCAAGCATGCGGCTCATGGCATTACGCGCCAGACACGGCGCTCGTGCCAAACCCGGCGACGAGCGGACGGCGGCGGCGGAGCCAGGAGAATCGGGGTTTCTCCACCTGCCGGAGGTCAAGCGATTTGGTCGCCCGGATGACGAGGTCGTGCGCAACCTTGTTGGCCTTCGTCGAGAAGGCGCCAAGCAGACTGCGGTCGCAAATCAGATTGATCAGACGCGGAATGCCGCCCGAGGACTGGAAAACCGCCCGCAGGGCCTTCGGCGTGAAGCTCACGGTCGTCGCCCCGCCGGCCACGTACAGGCGGTGATAGATGTAGGCGGCCGTCTCGTCCTCGGTGAGCGGTTTCAGTTCGTAGCGAATCGACACGCGCTGATCCAGTTGCCTCAACTCCGGCGCACGCTGCTCTTCGTACAGACGCTGCTGGTCCGCCGCGCTCATGGCCGCGACGTCGCCGGGCGTCACGACCGTTGGCGTCAGCAGGATGACCAGGTCGACTTTCTTCTTCGTCCGATCGTCACGGCGGAAGAGTCCGCCAATCGGCGGCATATCACCCAGCACCGGCACCTTGGTCTTCTCGCCGGTGGTCCGTTCCTGCATCACAGCCGGCTCGTTGTTCATCGCCATCACGCGCGGACTGGCCATGACATTGACCCGCCCCTGACTGGCAAATGCGTTGAGCAGGCCCTTGAAGTTCTTGATGTTCACGCCCATCGTAAACGCGCTCTGGCTGGCGGTGGGCGCGAGTCGCTGCGTGAGCGTGACGGAGTTGGCTGCGCTGCGCAGCACGGCTGACCAGTCGATGCCCGCCGAGAACTGCTCGTTCATCTCGACTTCGATGACTTTGGCCTGAATGTGGACCTGGCGCAGGATCCGGGACTCGACCACATCAAGGTCGTTCGCAATCTTGTCGAGCCTGTCCAAATAGTCCTTGATCTGCAGCAGGCCGGCTTTCCGATCGAGGTTGAGACGGCCCTCGGGCGACATCAACATCGCGATGCCTTTCTCGATCTCGGCGAAGGTGTCGAGTCCTGCGCGGCAACTCCTGTCGACAACGCGCCCGAGGTCGACAGCACAAGTGCGGCCATCAGCCCCGCATTGACCGCCGCTGTGCGTGCTGTGGACTTCATAGGTATTCCCCGAAAGCGGACGCGTGATAGACGCTCCGCTCTCTGGGCTGTTTCTCGGCTTATCTTGTTGGCAACATTAGCGCTGCGGGCACGAACTGCCCGCAGCTTGTCAGGCCGGCACCCGCGGCTACTTGCGGGCGCGAAGCAGGCGGACGACCCCCCGAGCGACCATCCTCGACGCGAGGTCGTGGCCTTCACCTGAACGTCATAGACTGGCTGGTGAGGTCCCGTTTCTCGAAGCTTCCGGCCCCGGTCAGGCCGAGGCGACGGTCTTCTTTTTGAAGAAGACGGCGCCGAGCAATCCGCCGAGCGCCGCGAAGATTGCGCCGCAGAACAGCCAGAAGATGAACCCGACAACCACGCCCGCGATGGAGAATGCGGTGGAGTTGCTCATGCTCTCCATCATCTGCCGGACGTTGTCCGGCATGTCCTGGGTCGTGTTGACGATCTGCTGCATGAGGCGCTGGGTTACACCGCCCATCAGGAGGTTAATGGGCAGCGACACCACTGTGTGGACCACCGCGCCGATGATGCCGGCGAGCAGGCCGACCAGCGCGCCGTCACCAGTGGTGATGGCCTGCGGCGTATTCGACTGGAGCACGTAGGCGGCCACCATCCCGCCGGCAACCACCCACAGGCAGCAGCACAGGTTCGCCAAGTTGACAAATGGAAGGGCCGACAGCACGCCGATCAACAGGCCGCCCCACACTGCCGGCATCAGCATCGCGTTGCCCTTCATGGTCTGCATCCTCCTTCGGGGTTCGGGGTTCGGGTTTCGGAAGTTGCCGCCTTCGCCTTCGTCGTGCCAAGGGAGCTCGGAATCGGGTTTCCGAATCCCCAATCCCGAATCCCCAATCCCGTCAGGCTCTAATCGTAGTACTCGGCTCCCAGGTGCGTGATCAGATCCTCACCCTTCAGGTACCGCAACGTGTTCTTCAGTTTCATCGACTGGATGAACAAGTCGTGCTCCGGGTAGAGACCTCGCGCGTGCATCGGGCTCTTGAAATAGAACGACAGCCATTCCTGGATGCCGCTCCAGCCGACTCGTCCCGCCAGGTCGAGGAAGAGCACGAGATCGAGCACAATCGGCGCCGCCAGGATGCTGTCCCGGCAGAGAAAGTTGATCTTCAGCTGCATCTCGTACCCGAGCCAGCCGAACAGATCGATGTTGTCCCAGCCTTCCTTGTTGTCGCCGCGCGGCGGGTAGTAGTTGATCCGGACGACGTGGCAGATGTCCTTGTAGAGCTCGGGGTAGAGATCAGGCTGGAGGATGTAGTCGAGGACCGACTTCTTGCTCTCTTCCTTCGTTTTGAACGACTCGGGATCGTCGAGCACCTCGCCATCGCGGTTGCCGAGGATGTTGGTGGAATACCAGCCCTTCACGCCGAGCAGGCGCGCCTTCAACCCCGGCGCGATGACCGTCTTGAGGAGCGTCTGCCCTGTCTTGAAGTCCTTGCCGACAACGGGTACCCGGTTGCGTTGCGCCAGGTCCATCAGCGCCGGCACGTCCACGCTCAGGTTCGGTGCGCCGTTCGCGTACGGCACGCCTTCCATCAGTGCGGCGTACGCGTAGATCATCGATGAGGGAATCGTCGGATCATTGGCTTCGAGGGCTTTCTCGAAGGCCTCGATCGACTGATGCGCCGGCGACTCCGTCATGAAGATCTCGGTGCTGCCGCACCAGATCATCACGAGCCGATCGAGTTTATTGGTCTGCTTGAAGGCGCGGATGTCCTCGCGCAGTTGCTCGGCCAGGTCGCGCTTGTTCTTGCCCTTCTTGACGTTCGGGCCGTCCAGCCGCTTGACATACTGGCGATCGAAGACGGCCTTCCACGGCTTGATGGCCTCGAGTTCCGGCCTGATCTGGTCGAGCAGTTTGTCCTCGAGCACGCCGGCGGTCTTCGCGGCCTCGTAACAGTTGTCCTCGAAGATGTCCCAACCGCCGAACACGATGTCATTGAGATCGGCGAGCGGCACGAAATCCTTGACAAGCGGCGTCCGGCCCTCAGTTCGTTTGCCAAGCCTGATGGTCCCCATCTGCGTCATGGACCCGATGGGTTTGGCGATCCCCTTGCGGACGGCCTGGACCCCCGCGATGAACGTCGTGCTGACGGCGCCAAGGCCGACGAGCATCACGCCCAGTTTTCCCGTGGCTGGAGCGATATCGATTGGCTTTTTCACAACCGAAAACTATATCACGGCAAGCAGGGAGCCGGGATTCCCGCCTTCGCCGGTCAGTGGTGACACCGGCTTTGGCGTGGCGGGCGGGGACCGCGATCTCGGGGCGCAATTCATCGCGCCCTATCAGCCGTTTGGCCGGAATCCTTCGATAAAAGTGAGCCCTTCGCGTTCGGCGAGCACGCGCACAGGCCTGCAGCCGGTTTCTTCGAGGGCGCGGACCAGTTCCAGGGCCTGGACGCCTGGTGCGCCGCTGGTGGACTCGAATCCCAGTCGTGCGGCGATTCCTCGCGGCTGGCGCCGAATGGCGAGCACACGTCCTCCTGGGCGGACGACGCGAACGGTGCTGGCCAGCCTGTCCTGCCGGTCCCGGGCCGGGGCGCTCAGTAGAGCGTTGGCGTCGACGACCGCCAAGTCAAATGACGACGAATCGTAGGGCCACCGGCCCGCGGGTACGAGAGCCACTTCGACGAGCACGCCCTGCCTGGCCGCCGCCCGCTCGAGCGTCGTCTGCGCCACAACACTATCGACAACCGCGCAGGCGCGACCCGTCAGACCGACCTTGGACGAAACAAGAGCGAAAACGCGCGGGGCGCCGACGCCAACGTGGAGGCCGCGTTCGCCCATGCGAACGCCCGCCATGGCGACGGCCAGTTCGACCGGTCCACGCGAGCGCCGGAGGCTCAAGAACAGTGACATGGCTTGACCAGTATCTCACTTCCGGGCTGGACCCTGGACACCAGTCCTCCCCAGGTATCACCGCTGTCGTTCCGGGAGCACACCTTTTTCGGTGTGCCGTGGCAATGTGCGCAAGTTCGAGCAGAGATCAGCCGAAAAGATCAATGTTGGGCCTGGTGGCCCGACGGCAGGAACTTTGCGTTGGAGTACACAGCGTCATGATCGATGGATTCCTCGTTGCGGCCACCGTCTTTTCCCTCAGCATGGCCACCATCATGGCCGTGATCACCTGGCGGGTGATTCGGCTCGATCGACGGCAGACCGCCGCGCTGGTCGCGCGCCAACCTGAAGAGCCGACCGACTCGCGCAACCCTCCGGCGTGGCCGCCTGTTAGAGGCGACCTCAGGAATCGGTACCAGGGCATCCCCAGGCAAGCCCTGGCGAATTCCGAGGCAGATGCCGCCGAACCCCTGTGGGCCGATCTGGTGATCGAGCGCACCACTGCCCCAGCGCAGGCTGTTGCAATGGTGCGGCGCGAGGCAGCCGAAACGCCCGCTTTGTTCACGCCCCCTGTCTCGGCCAGTGATGGAAACCGGCGATTTGCGATAGCCATCGGAGTTGGCGCGTTGGTGGTCACGTCAGCCATCGGCTCGGCGCTTGTCTTCAGCGGGCGGCCCGCTGGATTGGCCTTCGTCTCGCCGGCGGCGGCCAAAGTGGCATCGCCCCTCGAGTTGGTATCGCTGGACTCTGCGCGAGACGGAGATCGCGTCACCATCCGCGGCCTGGTGAGGAATCCGGCGGCTGGAACCCGGGTGGAGCATCTCCAGGCCGTGATCTTTCTGTTCGATCGGCGCGGCATGTACCTCGGCACGTCACACGCCGCCGTGGTGCAAGGTGTCCTGCCACCCGGGTCGGAATCGTCGTTTGAGGTTCCGCTCGCGGCGGGCCTGCGGGTCAGCCGATATCGCGTGAGCTTCCGCGTGGCCACAGCGCCGGTGCCCCATATTGATCGCCGGCCGGTGCCGATCCCGGCGCCAGCCGGTCAACGTATGGCCGCCACGGAGCAACCCGCCTTCGCCCTCGGGACGCCGGAGCTGCCGCTGGCAGCGAAGGCGCCTTCGGCTTCGGCGAGGCCAGGCCAAAGCCCGCTCACACGAGCGGGCACCGGCCGGCGCGCCACCCTGGCCATCTCACCAGGTGCGGTGCAGTACCCTTCGACTCGGTTGAGTTGCGCTTCAGGTGGCCCTGTCCAATGCCCTGAAACAGGGAACCAACATTGAGCTGCCTTTCTCTGCTGAAGTGAGCTCAGGGTTGAGGAGACACATGATAGGTGTGCGACGTTGGCGAGCAGACCGCGCCCCTCGCGTGCTCGTGGTCGTCGCGCTCGTCGCGGCCTTCGGCGCAACCCTCCCGGGTCAGCAGGACCAGAGCCCACGCTATCGGTTCAAGACGGGTGTCGAGCTGGTCAACGTCACGGCCACAGTCACCGACCGCGCGGGACGCTTCGTCGGCAACCTCACGCGCGACGACTTCGGCGTGTACGAAGACGGCGTCCTGCAGTCGATTGACTACTTCTCCCGCGAACGGGTGCCCGTCAGCCTCGGCATCGTGCTCGACACGTCGGGCAGCATGGTTGGAGACAAGATTCGCGCGGCTCAGCGGGCACTCGACCGGTTTCTCGTTGAGCTGCTCGGACCCGACGACGAAGTCTTCCTGTACCGCATCGGCGACGAGCCGCTGCTGGTCCAGGGATGGACCACGGATCGCGACGCGCTACGCCGCCAGCTGGGCCGCATTACGCCGACGGGAGAGACCGCGCTGTACGACACGGTTGCCCGCGCCGTCGCGCTCGCGCAGACGGGCACTCATCGGAAGAAGGCCCTCGTGATCATCTCCGATGGCAATGACAACGCGTCGACGATTGGCGTGCGCCAGGTACGCCAGCTGATCCTGCAATCTGAATTGCTCGTGTACGCCATCGGCCTCGATGGGAACGCGGGGATCATGCGGATTGCCCAACAGCGCGGACCCCAGCGACCACGGCCGCCGGTTCGCATCCCCTGGCCGCCGACCCTCCCTCGTGGCGGCGGCTTTCCACCACAGAATCCGCCGATCCCTGCGATCCCACCGCCTTCCGGAGGATTGCCGCACAGCAGCGAGGAAGGCGTTAACGCGACTGCCCTTCGCGCCATCACCGACGACAGCGGTGGCCGAACCGAGATCATCCGCTCGAGCCTCGATCTCGATCCGGCGACCGCCGGAATCGCCGACGAACTGAGCCGGCAGTACTCATTGGCCTACTCGCCGACATCCCCAAAGGACGGTCGGTGGCACAACATCCGGGTCGTCGTGAAGAACCGCGACTGCCTCGTGCGCGCGCGACGAGGTTACGTGGCGGGGGTGGTCGGAAAAACGGAGCGTTCTGTCTCCTGATAGAATCCTCCCCGATGTCTCTGCTTCTGATTGCCATCAGCCTCGCCATCCTGGGCAGCGTGGGCGGGATCGTGCTCGGAGCGGTCCTGCTCGTCTTCCGCGAGTCGGTGCGAACCAAGCTGGTTCCGTGGCTCGTCAGTTACGCGGTCGGGACGCTGCTCGGCGTGGCCCTGCTCGATATACTGCCCGAAGCCCTGCAGTCACTGAAGCCCACGCCGGTGTTTGGGGCGCTGCTTGGCGGCATCATGGCCTTTTTCATTCTCGAGAAACTCGTGTTGTGGCATCACTGCCACGACGATCAGTGCGAATCCCACAAGGCGGCGGCGCCGCTCATCCTGATCGGACACAGCGTCCACAACCTCATTGACGGCACGATGATCGCCGCCGCGACGTATGTCTCGATTCCCCTTGGCGTGACGACGGCGCTGGCGGTCGCCGCCCACGAGATTCCCCAGGAAGTGGGCGACTTCGCGATTCTCCTGCACGCGGGCTATTCGAGGATGAAAGCGCTCTGGCTCAACGTGCTGTCGGGTATGTCGGCGGCTGGCGGCGTGCTGCTGGCCTTCGTCGCCATCGATCGGTCACGGGATATCGTGCCGTATTTTCTGCCTGTGGCGGCCGCGAGCTTCCTCTATATCGCCATGTCAGACCTGATCCCGAGCCTGCACCGCAACCCGCTTGAAGGCGGCGCCATTCGTCAGGTCCTCCTGGTCGGCGCGGGCATCCTGACGGTTACGCTGCTCTGAGGCGCCCGCGCGCCGGATTCGTCTCGGCCGCCTTCGTGCTTCTTGCTTCTGACTCTTCTCTTTCCCCTACACTCTCATTCTTGCTTCTTGGTTCTTGCTCCTTGCTACTTGTCCACTTGTCCACTTGTCCCCTTGCGAGGTCGGCCAGCCCGGCTGCCTTGTCGCGGACTGGTCACAAACTCGGCGGTTATTCGTTGGCACACACTGGCACGCAGTTTGAAGTTCAAGGGCGTGGGCAGAGTTCCGATCCGAATGTCCCGGCACGCCGGCGCCGCTGGGTTCCCCCACATTTTCGGAGATCTCTCGCCCGACGAAGGAGTACGACCCATGACACGGTTACGCCACATCGCCACCGGTCTGATGCTCGTCGCGCTGATCGCAGCACCGATCCTCGCGCAGGACGAGCGGAAAGACCTTCAAATATTCAAGGACGCCTCGGACGCGGTCCTCAGGTACCCGCGATTCACGATCTTCGACGACGTGAGCGCGTCGATCGACCAGGGAGTGGTCACCCTGGCCGGCAAGGTCACGATGCCGTTCAAGCGTACCGACATCGAAGACCGGGTCGCCCGGGTCGCCGGCGTCAAACGCGTGGACAACTCGATTACGGTGCTTCCGGTCTCGATCGCGGACGACGACCTGCGGTACTTCATCGCGCGCGCCATCTACGGCAATTCCGCGTTCTGGCAATACGCGACGATGACCAATCCGCCCATTCACGTCATTGTCGAACGCGGGCGGGTGACGCTGACCGGCGTGGTCAGCAGCAATGTGGAGCGGATGCTGGCGCGATCGCTGGCCGCCGGATTTGGCGAGTTCTCGATCACCAGCGAGCTGAAGACTGACGCCGAAGTCAGGAGCGCACTGGAGAAGATTGGGATGTAAGGACCTTCTCGAGGCGAATCTCGTCCCTCACTTCAATGCCCGCGAACCCTGTGTTGTCGGGCGGCGGATTGTGAGGGACGAGCGCTCCCACGATCACCTCGGTGATCTGGTAGCCGCGCCGCTGGTAGAAATACAACGACGGCAGGTTGTCGTTGGTGGTGCAGAAGACGACCTTCGGCAGATCGAGGCGTCGTGCGAGCAACTCGGCCTCCGCGACGAGATACCCTCCCACGCCGGACCGCTGCCAGGTTGCCTCGGTGGCCAGCGCGACAATCTGCAGGCCATCGCCCCGCAACCGGTACGCCAGCGCGCCCGCGAGTTCGTTCTTCATGACGGCGACCAGGGCCGGAGCATCGTCAAGCGCCAGCAGGCTGCCAAACGCCACCATCTTTGAGCGGCCGAAGTCGCGGCGGAACAAGTCCATGACGGCAACGCGGTCGTCGTCTGCCCCCTCGCGCACCAATACCGGAGGAAGGTCAAGGTGCGCGCGACACTGGCACACGACCTGGAGCCGGGCATCCTGCCAGTCGACGGACTTCCCGCACCGCCCGCATCGAAGCACCGTGGGCTGGGCCCCAAACGTGAAGTGACTCGCCATCGGTCCTTCCTCCTTCGCCCTCGACATTCTCGAGGGCTTCGGCGGACTAAAGTCCCTGCGCCCTGGACAGTCTCGAAGGGCTTCGGCGGACTAAGCCGCCTTCGCACGGCGACTCTCGAGGTGCTTCGGCGTGCCAAGCCGCCTGCGGCTACGGCGTGCCAGGCCGGCTTCGCGCGGCAACAGTGTAACGAATCGGCGTGGGTTCGGGTCTATCATACTGATCGGCCCTTTTACACAGGTTTGGAGGAGTGGTCATGTCGATGAAGCGACGAGCGGTGTGGGCCGTGGCGGCGATAGCCGTCGCGGGATTGCTGGTTGAAACCGGGGCGTACGCGCAGACGGCGCCGCCAGCGCAGCAGCCGCCAAAGGCTCAGGCGCCTGCCGCCAAGAAGCCGGCTGCCGACCCGACGACCCAGGCACAGCCGACTCCCCCGCCCGCGCCGCAGCCGCCGATGGGACGTGGACCAGGCATGGGGCGCGGACAGATGATGGGCCGTGGCCTGGGGCTGGGGCGTGGACAGATGATGGGCCGTGGCATGGGAATGGGTCCGATGCAACAGGGCCGGAAGTTTGGGCGGCAGCAGATGGCGCGCCGGTCCCTCATGGGCGCGGCAGGCATGGCCGGCCTGATGCGCCGCCTCAATCTCACGCAGGCACAGAAAGACCAGTTGAAGGGCTTCCGTGACCAGCGCCAGAAGGACATGACCGCCACCCGCGACAAGTTGCAGCCGGCGCGACAGAAACTCCGCGACGCGATGCGCGCGCAGATCCCGGACGAAGCCGCGGTCCGGGCGGCAGGCCTGGCGATGGCGACGGCACAGGCAGACCAAATGGCGCTACAGGCCAGGTCTCGCGCTCAGCTCATGAAAGTGCTGACGCCGGAGCAACAACAACAGTTCCGCCAGTTCCAACAGCGGATGACCGGGGGGCGCTCGAGACAGATGCGAATGCAGCCGGGCGGCATGATGGACCGACAGGGCAAGGGCTGGCGTCGGCGGGACTAGCCGCCTTCGCCCTGAGCTTGTCGAGGGGCTACGGCGTGTTAAAGCCGCCGTCGCCCGTCTCGCGTGGCAACACGATGTCGAAGACGGTCTCCAGTCCTTCCTGACTTCGAACGGTGACGCGGCCTCCGTGGCGCTCGACGATGGCCTTGACGATCGAGAGCCCGAGGCCGCTTCCTCGTTGATCGCCTGCTCGCGACGTGTCGGTTTTGTAGAACCGGTCAAACACGTGACCGATGTGCTCGGTGGGGATCCCTTCTCCGGTATCGCGAACAGACAACACCGCACTATCCGGGCGCGCACACGCACCGAATTCAATCCTGCCGCCGGATCCGGTGTGGCGTAACGCGTTGGCCGCCAGATTCTGGAGCGCCTGCTCCATGCGCACAGGATCGACGTGCACGGTCATCGACGGTGGATCGATGTGGCTGGTCAGCGTGGCGTTCTTCAGCCCGGCGTCGCGTTCGTGCCGTTCAATCACCCGACGGAACAACTCTTCGACCAGGATCTCCGTGCGAACCAGTGCCCCGCCTCCTGCCTCGAGCCGGGCCAGGTCCATCAAGTCGCCAATGAGCCGTTCGAGTCTGGCCGTCTCCTCGCGGACGATACCGAGGTAGCGTTGGCGCGTGTCGGCATTGAGCTCCAACTCGGCCATCGCGAGTGTCTCGAGGTATCCGCGTATCGCCGTCAGCGGCGTCATCAACTCATGGGACACGTCGGCCAGGAGTTGACGGCGATCGTGATCAGCCGCACGAAGGGCCTCCGCCCGGGCACTCAAGTCGGCCGCCATCCGGTTGAACGCCCGCGCTACAGCCGCAATCTCGTCGCCGCCTGTTTCCGGCGCACGCGCCGTCGCATCGCCCGTGCCGAGGCGCCGCGCGGCATCCTCGAGCTGGCCCAGTCGTCTGTGCGCAGGTCTGAAGATGAACACGCTCGCGAACATCGTGCCGATGATCACGAGCAGCGCCGCGATCGCCATCCCCACCGGCGCAACCTGGCGAATCACGACAGCCAGCGGCGCGTTTGGGGGAACCAACACCATCGCACGCACGCGATCGTGCACGACCACCGGGAAGAACGCGGCCGGTCGCCTTGGGCCCCGTCCCCCGCCCGGTTCAAGCCCCGGACCCGGCCCGAGTCCCGGTCCGAATCCTGGCCCGCCGCCGCGACCCGGCCCGAGCCCGGCACCCGGGCCCAGTGCGCGCCGCGTCAGGCGACGCAGCGCGGCCTCGCGCAGAAGGGGCGGCACATCTGCGTCCGGATGGGAGAGGAACATGCGGCCGTCGGGCAACACCAGCGCAACAGGCCGCCAGTGGGAGCCATAGTGCTCTCGCAGATAGGCCTCGACCTCGAGGTTCTCGTCCGCGGACCATGCCGTGCCCAGATCAGAGGCGACCAGCGCAGCCAGATCGAGTGTCGAGCGGCCGGCGACCGTGTCGGATGAACGCGCCAGAAACCAGACCGTCACGGCTCCCTGCACCACCATCAGGGTGGCGAGGAACGCGACAAATCCGATCGCGATGCGCCAGTACAGGCTGCGAAACCAGGCTCGTTCACTCATCGGCGAATTTGTACCCGCTTCCCCACACGGTCAGAACGTAACGCGGCGTGGCCGCGTCTGGCTCGATCTTCTTCCGCAGTCTCTTGACGAGCGCGTCGACGCTGCGCTCCGTCACGAACGTGTCGCCTTTCCACACGTTGGTCAGCAGGGCGTCCCGGGTGAAGACAATGCCGGGGCGCGACGCGAGTGTGCGGAGCAGGTTGAACTCCTGCGCGGTCAGGTCGACCTCGGCACCAGCGACCCTCACGCGGTGGCGCGCGAGATCAATCTCGAGATCCATCACTCGATAGACCTCGTCGCTGGACCCGCCGGCCTGTGTGGACGCCCCCTCGCCACCAGTCCTGGCGCCTGCCCGCCTCAGCAGCGCCCTGACGCGCGCGATGAACTCACGGACGCCGAACGGTTTGGTCAGATAGTCGTCGGCCCCGCTTTCGAGGCCGAGCACTTTGTCTGATTCTTCGCGCCTCGCCGTCAGCATCAGGATCGGCGTGTCGGCATTGGGGCCGCCGCGGCGCACCGCCCGGCAGACGGCGAGTCCGTCTATCGACGGGATCATCAGGTCGAGCACGACAATGTCGAATCGCTGCTCGTTGAGCGTCGCGAGTGCGTCCCGCCCGTCGGCGGACGGCGTGCAGATGAATCCTTCAAGCCCGAGATGCAGCGTGATCAGATCACGGATGTGCTGTTCGTCCTCGACGATCAACGCGCGCGGACTGTCGCTCACTGTCGGCCCCGTGTCACAGAAGTTTCACACGTGTGCCGCGATCGTGTCACGGCGGTTCCGTCAAATGTAGTAGACGCTCAAACAAGGAGATGGTCAATGGACTTCAAGAATCGCACGTTTCTCGCATCGCTCGCCGCCACGTTCGGCGTGGTCATCGTCGCCGGGCTCGGCATCGTCGCGCTCGGCGCGCAGCAGGGCCCACCTCCGGGACGTGGTCCTGGCGCGCGCGGACCCGGGATGTTCGGCGCCGGACCTCGCGGCCCGATGGCCGGGATGATGCGACGCGGTCTCGCTCAGTTGAATCTGACCGATGACCAGAAGACGAGGATCAAGAGCACCCTTGAGTCGAATAGGGACGCCACACAGGCGATCGCCAAGCGGATGATCGCCGCACGCGAAGCGCTGGGCGACGCCGTCACGGCCGACACGATCGTCGAAGCGGACATTCGCGCGAAAGCCGCCGCGGTGGCCGTCGTCGAAGCCGACGCGGCGGTGCTGCGGGCCAATGTTCGCGCGCAGGTGTTCGCGTTGCTGACGCCGGAACAGGTGGCCAAGGCCAAGCAGTTGCGTGCCGTAGGGAACGGCCGCATCAAGCAGTTCCTTGGCCGCATGCTCGGCCGCGACGGCCGGGGCGGGCCGGGTGGTCCCGGGCGCGTCGGCGGCTGGTTCTAAGGCTGGTTAGCTCTTGACTCGTCCCCGACCCTTGCGCACGACCCAGCAGATGATGAGCACCATCACGAGCAGCGCGAGCCCTCCGCTCACGGCGAAGAGCATCAGGGTCGAATAGAGAATAGATGTGCGTTCAATGCGGGCTTCGATCTCGATGGGCTTGCCGGCCTGACGATCGACAAGCGTCTGTTCCCAGACGAGGATGTTGCCGCGCTTCAGGTTGTCCGCGCCGGCGTTGTGGTAGCGGATTCGACTCGGCAGGTGCAGGCGCACAGCCACCAGCTCGCTGCCGTTCCAACCCACCGGGCCGACGGGCTTGGCAGCCGACGCCCCCATGCGCTGCCGATAGACCAGCAGGTCATCAAGGCGATCGATCTGGTAGGTCGACCAGGCCAACAGCGGCGCCTGGCCCAGCTTCGTAATGTCGTCGACCTGCAGCCGAACCTGGACGAACCGGCGGCCAAACCTCCGCCAGGCGCTGACGCGAACCACGTGCGCCACGTCCGAGTTGTAGATCTTCCGCACGACGTCACGGTCGAGCGGCGCGCTCGGATCCGTCTTCAGGTCGACGCCACGCAGGTTGACCAGCGCGGCCAGCGACGTGTTGACGTAGACGGAGGCGCTACCGTCGACCGACAGGTAGATCTCTTCTTCGTACTCGTATTGCCGGACCAGCCCGCTCCCACACCCTGACGCCCCGAGGACGGCAAGACCAACGACGCCGAGGAGGATCGCTACTCTGAAGGACGCGCGCGCGCCTGACTCCATAAGCTAGCCATGATATAGGATTGCGGGCTGGGGACCACACGCATGCCCACGTTCTACCTGATCGACGGCAGCTCCCAGATGTACCGGGCGTACCACGCCATTCGGGGACTGACCGGGCCTGACGGCCGTTCCACCAACGCGGTGTTCGGCTTCGTCATGATGCTCCGCAGGTTGGTGGCCGACCATCGGCCCGACCTGATCGCCGCCGCGTTCGACCTGGCGGGGCCGACGTTTCGGAGCGAATTAGCCGGCGACTACAAAGCGCACCGCCCGCCGATGCCGCCTGATCTGGAGGAACAGATTCCGTGGGTCCATCGCTCGTGCGAAGCACTGGGCGTCCCGGTGCTCACATCCGTTGGATTCGAGGCGGACGATGTGATCGGGACGCTGGCCCTCAAGGGCGCGGCCGCGGGTTTCGATGTGGCCATTGTCACCGGCGACAAGGATTTCTATCAACTGGTGGGCGAGCGAATTCGCGTGTTCAACCCGCGGGACGACGGCACCTGGTACGACGAAGCCGGCGTCGTCGAGAAGTTCGGCGTGCCACCGCGGCAGGTGATCGACGTACTGGCGCTGACCGGTGACGCGGTCGACAACGTGAAAGGCGTCCCCGGCATTGGCGAGAAGGGTGCCCGCGAGTTGCTGGCGCAGTTTGGCTCTCTCGATGCCCTGCTCGAACAGGCCGCCGCCATCACGCAGAAGCGGTACCGCGAAGCCCTGCTGACCAACGCCGATGCCGCGCGCTTGAGCCGGGAACTGGTCACCATCCGTTGCGACGTACCCGTCGAAGCCGACCTTGAGCGTTTCCGCTACCCGGGTCCCGCACGCGAGGCGTGTTACACGCTGTTCGCCGAACTCGGATTCAAGACGCTCACCCGTGAGTTCGCACCGGCACACGAGACCGCGGCGGTCGTTCGCGACTACGAGGTCGTCGATTCGATTGAGGGGCTCGAGACACTCGTCGGCGAGCTCCGGGTGGCTGGACGATTCGGCCTGCGCGTCGTGGGAGACGACCCGGCGCCCATGCACGCGCGCCTGGTGGGCATCGCGCTCTCTGCGCGTGAGGGGCACGCCCGTTATGTCCCGCTCGGTCACCGCTCGCTTGATGAGCATTCCAATCTTTCGGAGCGGGCCGTGCTCGACGTGTTGCGACCGCTGCTCGAGGATCCGGTGCTTCAGGTGGCCGGTCACGACCTGAAGACCGACATGATCATCCTGGCGCGTCATGGAGTGAGGCTGGGCGGTCGCGCGTTCGACACGATGCTGGCCAGCTACCTGCTCGATTCCACGCGGGCGCCGCACGCACTCGAGACCATCGCGCTCGAGCACATCGGCGTCCGGGCCGCGACCGAGGAACTCACCTACGGGAAGGGCGCCAAGGCGATCCAAGCCTCGGACCTGCCGGCGACGGCCACGCTGGCATTTGCCGGAGAGCGTGCCGAGTTGCCGTTGCGGCTGGCCGGGACGCTACAGGACCAGCTCGCCAGTCACTCGCTGGCCGAGCTGAACGACACGATGGAGCTGCCGCTCGTCCCCATCCTTGCCGAGATTGAGCAGATCGGGGTGCGCGTCGATACGGCGGCGCTCGCCGCGCTGTCGAAGCGTCTCGAACGGGATCTCCAGGCCCTTGGTCTCCGGATCTTCGAGATGGGCGGCGGCGAGTTCAACATCAACTCGCCGAAGCAACTGGCCGAAGTCCTGTTCGAGCGGCTGCAGTTGCCCGCGTCGAAAAAGACCGGCAAGACGCGCGTGGCCTCCACCGCCGTCGACGTGCTGGAGGAACTCGCGCTCACGCACGAACTGCCGCGACTCATCCTCGAGTGGCGCAGCATGCAGAAGCTCAAGGGGACCTACATCGACGCGCTTCCGCTGCTGGTTCACGCAGACACCGGGCGCGTCCATACCAGCTTCAATCAGGCGGTTGCCGCCACGGGGCGGCTGAGCAGCAGCGATCCGAATCTGCAGAACATCCCGGTCCGCACCGAACTCGGACGGGAGATCAGGCAGGCGTTTATCGCCGACCCCGGCTGCGTGTTGATCTCAGCCGACTACTCCCAAATCGAACTGCGCGTGCTGGCCCACCTCGCGGGCGATCAAGCACTGATCGAGGCGTTCAAGCGCGGAGAGGACATTCACGATCGGACCGCCGACGCGATCTTCGGACCAGGCAGCACGAAGGACCGCAAAGAGCGACGCACCGTCGCGAAGATGATCAACTACGCGCTGCTGTACGGAAAGACCGCGTTCACGCTGGCGAAGGATATCGGCGTGACGCAGCAGGCGGCGCAAGCCTTTATCGATGCCTACTTTGCGGGGTTCCCAGGTGTGCGCCGGTTTCTCGATCGCACCCTTGAGGAGGCGCGTGTTTCCGGTGTGGTGAAGACACTGTTCGGCCGGCGGCGGCCGGTGCCGGAGTTGACGAGCCAGAACGGCCAGGTGCGCAGCGCGGCCGAGCGGATTGCCGTCAACATGCCGATCCAGGGCACGGCGGCCGACATCATGAAACGGGCGATGATTGACGTGCATCGCGCCCTGGCTGGCCATCGGGCGGCGCCCGGCGGGCGGCATCCGCGCATGATCCTGACGGTCCACGACGAACTGGTGTTCGAGGTCCGGCGCGAGGACGCCAGCGAAATCGCGGCGCTCGTCCGGGAATTGATGGAAGCCGCGGCCACGTTGGCCGTGCCGCTGACGGTGGACGTCGGCATCGGGGACAACTGGAACGACGCCAAGCCGTAGACATCTCCGATGGGCCTCATCGTGCCGGATGAAGCAAACTCTCATCACCCCGGCGAAAGCCGGGGTCCAGAGAGGTACACGGCTGGATTCCGGCGTACGCCGGAATGACGAGTACAAGGAGAAGAGAGAGGGAAAGCGACCAGATTGCTTTTCCACGTCAATCTTAGAATTTCTCGGAGACTCCGTCTGTAATTGGTCCCGACCCCTATAATGGATTCCCGTGGAACCTCTCGTTGTCCCCCGCGACCAGCACACGCTCTCGCGACGGGATGTTGATCCAGACGCGCTAAAGGTCCTCTACCGCCTGAAGGATGCCGGGTTCTCCGCCTACCTTGTCGGGGGCGGTGTGCGGGATCTGCTGCTCGGGCGACGGCCGAAAGACTTCGACATCGGCACCGACGCGCACCCGTACCAGATCAAGAAGCTGTTCCGGAACTGCTGGATCATCGGTCGCCGGTTCCGATTGGCTCACGTCGTGTTCGGCAAGAAAGTCATCGAGGTCGCCACGTTCCGCCGCCAGGTGACCGACGATGAGATGGCCGAGGCGAAGGCGGCGGCTGAGAGCGGCGAAGCGCGGTTGCCAGACGACCACCAGCACCTGATTCATCGCGACAACACGTTCGGCACGGCCGAAGAAGACGCGTTCCGCCGTGACTTCACGATCAACGCGCTCTTCTACGACATCGCCACCTTTTCGATCATCGACTATGTGGGCGGGTTGCAGGACCTGCGCGCCCGCGTGGTCAAGTGCATTGGCGATCCGGAGGTCAGGTTTCGCGAAGACCCGGTGCGCATGCAGCGGGCGATTTCGTTCGGAGCGCGGCTGGAGTTCGACGTCGACCAGCCCATTCTTCAAGCGATCGCCCGTCATCGCGGCGAGATCGCGAAAGCCGCCCCACCGCGATTGATGGATGAGTACTACAAGATTCTGCGGACCGGCTGCGCGCGCCGCACGTTCGAGGCGTTGAAGCGGGTCGGGCTGTTCGAACCGCTCAGCCCGGTCCTGCACGAGCAGGCCGGCGACACATTGTGGGCGTCGCTCGATCGTCTCGACGCGTACCGCCGTCGTGTCGCGGCCTGTCCCGACACGCTGACCAATCCAGTGCTGCTCGGAAGCTTCATCGTGCCCCTGGGTTTTTCCCAGGCCGGGTGGCCATCGTGGCTCGAAGCCGGCGACAAGCCCGGGTTGAATCTGGGGCTGCTGCCGATGGCGAGAAAGGACGTCGAGCGGATCCACCAGGTGCTGATACTGCAGCGCCGGCTGCGGGAGCCGAGCCGGTCCCCCCACGCGCGGCGGACGCTCGTCCAGCGCTCAGCCTTCGCCGACGCGCTCACCTGGCTCGAAATCCACTCGGGCTTGCCGGATCTGCTGACCTCCTGGCGGGACGAAGTCGGCCAACCGGCGCCGGAATCGACACCCCGGCCACGGCGGCGACGCCGAAGACGCCCCCGGCCGCGATAGCCCCTGCCGGTCTGCCCCGGCTTTCCTTCCCGACGTGCCTCAAGGTAGAATCCATGGGTGCCGGGCTGACCCCGGCTCCTCTCGCCTCGCCCGCCCCCGTCGCCGTTCTTGAGACGAGACGGCTTGTCGGCCCGACACGCTGGCTACCCGAACAAGACGACTGCCTGTTCGCCTAAGTCCTTCGATTCACAAGTTCGGAAACGAACTTATTCCCTCAGGACTTAGTGCTGAGCGAGCATCTTGACGGATCGCCTCGCGAGAATACGTAGCCGTCATCGCGAGTCGAAGCACTAAGGAGACATGCCATGCGCGTGAAGGATTTTCTGACGATTCGCGACTTCGCCAGCGACGAACTACTGTGCCTGCTCGATCTCGCCCGTGACATCAAGGCCAACCCCGGCCGGTTCGCCGACTCACTCAAGGGCAAAACGCTCGCCCTCATCTTCGAGAAGCCTTCGCTCCGGACACGCGTGAGCTTCGACGTGGGCATCCAACAGCTGGGCGGGTACTCGGTCTACCTGTCGCCCGCCGAGATCAATCTCGGCAAGCGCGAGTCGATCTACGACGTCGCCAAGAATCTCGAGCGGATGGTGCAGGGCATCATGATCCGCACCTTCGGCCACGACATCGTCGACAAGATGGCGGAGTACGCAGACATCCCGATCATTAACGGGCTCACCGACTTCAGCCATCCGTGCCAGGCGATGGCGGACTTCCTGACGATCACCGAGATCAAGGGCTCGCTCGCCGGGCTCAAACTCGCCTATGTCGGCGATGGCAACAACGTGTCGAATTCGCTGATGTTCGCGGCGGCGCGGTTCGGCGTGCACATCGCGATTGGCGCGCCGGCCGGGTACCAGCCGAAGCATGAGGTGACGGCGTGGACGCGCACCGAGGGCGCGAAGACCGGATCGACCTGTCTCATCACCGACGATCCGGCCGAAGCCGTCGCGGATGCCGACGTGGTGTACACCGACACCTGGGCGAGCATGGGCCAGGAATCCGAGGCCTACGCGCGCAAGGCGGTCTTCAGACCGTTCCAGGTGAATGCGTCACTGCTCGCCAAGGCCAAGCCGGACTCGATTTTTATGCACTGCCTGCCCGCACATCGCGGCGATGAAGTGACCGACGAGGTCATCGACTCACCGCGCTCGGTCGTGTTCCAGGAAGCCGAGAATCGCTTGCACGCTCAGAAGGCGATCATGCTGGAGCTGATGAAGTAGGTGTGTGGTGGCTCAGACAGCCGTTGTTGCCGTCGGCGGGAACTCGCTCATCCGCGCGGGTGAGAAGGGGACCATTGCGGAACAGCTCGCCAACGCGCGGCGGACGGCGGAGGCCATTGTCCAGATCATCCGCCTGGGCTTCCACGTTGTCGTCACCCACGGCAACGGCCCGCAGGTCGGCGCGGCTTTGCTTCGGTCCGAGCGGTCGGCCGATCACGTCTACACCCACCCGCTCGATGTCTGCGACGCGACCACCCAGGGGGAAATCGGATACCTGTTGCAGCAGTCGCTGCTGGGGGCACTGGCCGACGCGGGGTTGAACACGCCGGTCGTCACTGTGCTGACACAGGTTGTGGTGTCGCTGACCGATCCGGCAATGGAGCGTCCGACCAAGCCCATCGGTCCGTTCTACTCGGCGCGAGAGGCGGAGATCAAGCATCAGCAGTTCGGCTGGCACATCGTCGAGGATGCCGCCCGAGGTTACCGTCGGGTCGTGCCGTCGCCTGAACCGATCGAGATCATCGAAGAAGGCGTCATCAGACGGCTGACGGACACCGGCGTCCTGGTTGTCGCCGTGGGTGGCGGCGGCATTCCGGTGGTGCGCGTGGGGCGCGGGTTGCGTGGCGTTGAGGCCGTCATCGACAAGGATCGGGCGTCGGCCTTGTTGGCCTCGCAGCTTCGGTCGGACCTGTTCATCATTTCGACCGACGCCGAGCGCGTCTGCCTGAACTACAAGAAGGCAGACCAGAGACCGCTCGGGCGGGTCACGGCCGACCAGCTCGCCCGGTACCACGCCGAGGGGCATTTCCCGCCCGGCAACATGGGACCCAAGGTGGAGTCGGCTCTGCGGTTTCTGCGGAACGGCGGGCAGGAAGTGATCATCACCTCCTACCAACGCCTGCTCGATGCGGTCCGGGGAGACGCGGGGACACATATTGTGAGGGGTGAGGCGTGAGGCGTGAGGCATTCGGTAAGAGGCGTGAGGCGGCAGGACACACCCATGAAACTTGATCACGTCATAGAGTCCCAACAGTTCACCGTCCCGCTCCTGATGGAGCTGTTCGATCGGACACGGCAGATGGAGCGCGTGGTCGCGCGCGGCGGCACCCGCGATTACGCCGACAAGATCATGGCATCGCTCTTCTACGAGCCGTCCACGCGCACACGGTTCTCGTTTGAAGCCGCCATGTACCGTCTCGGCGGCCGTGTGCTGTCGACCGAGCACGCGCGGGTGTTCTCGTCCGAGATCGAAGTCGAACAGCTCGAAGACACGATTCGTATCATCTCGTCGTATTCCGACGTGATTGTGCTGCGGCCGACCGAAGAGGGCGGGGCGCGACGGGCCGCGCGTGTGTCCCGCGTGCCGATCATCAACGCGGGTGACGGCAGCAGCGGCCAGCACCCGACGCAGGCGCTGCTCGATCTCTACACGATCTACCGCGAGCGGCGGTCGCTCGACGGCCTGACGATTGCGATTGTCGGCGAGCTCGATGGCGGCCGGACCGCGCGTTCGCTGGCCTACCTGTTGAGCAAGTTTGAACGGGTCAAGATTCACTTCGTCAGTCCACCCGAGCTGCAGATGCGCCCCGACATTCTCGCGCACCTCGACGAGCACGACGTCTGGTACGACATGCTCCACGACGTCGATCCGATTGCGGGCGACGTCGATGTGATCTACCAGACGCGCATCCGCCCGGATCGGGTGTCGGATCGCTCGACGCTCTCCCGCTACACGATCAACGCCAAGCTGCTGCGGAAGATGAAGCCGGACGCGATGATCCTGCACCCTCTGCCGCGGACGGTCGAGATTGACAAGGACGTCGATGATGACCCACGGGCGCTGTATTTCAAGCAGGCGGCCAACGGCCTGGTCGTCAGGATGGCGCTGCTGACACTGCTCTGGGATCGCGACTAGGAGGCGTTTGATGCGTAGTCAGGCATTCATCGATATCGAAGATCAGTACGGCGCTCACAACTACCACCCGCTCGACGTCGTCATCGAGCGTGCCGAGGGGGTGTGGGTGTACGACGTGGACGGCAAACGCTATCTGGACTGTCTGGCCGCCTACTCGGCGGTCAACCAGGGCCACTGCCATCCGCGCATCATGCAGGCGATGCTGGATCAGGCGAAGCGCGTCACGCTGACGTCACGGGCGTTCCGCAACGATCAGCTTCCCCTGCTCTACAAGGACCTGCACGACCTCACGGGCATGGACATGTCGCTGCCCATGAATTCCGGCGCCGAGGCGGTCGAGACCGCGCTGAAGGCCGCGCGGAAGTGGGGCTACACGGTCAAGGGCATCCCGGCCGGCAGGGCCGAGATCATCGCCTGCCAGAACAACTTCCACGGGCGCACGATTGCCATCATCAGCTTTTCGACCGAGGCCCAGTACAAGGATGGCTTCGGCCCGCTGACGCCCGGATTCACCGTCATCCCTTTCGGCGACGCGGCGGCGCTCGAAGCGGCCATCACACCGAACACGGCGGCGTTTCTCGTTGAGCCCATCCAGGGTGAAGCCGGCATCGTCATCCCGCCGACGGGATTCCTCAAGAAGGCCGCGGAGATCTGCAAGCGGCACAATGTGCTCTTCATCGCAGACGAGATCCAGTCGGGGCTCGGCCGCACCGGCAAACTCTTCGCGCACCAGTGGGAAGCCGTCGAGCCTGACATGGTGATTATCGCCAAGGCACTTTCGGGCGGCTTCTACCCGATCTCGGTGGTGCTGTCGCGGCGAGAGGTGCTGGGCGTCTTCAAGCCCGGCGATCACGGCAGCACGTTTGGCGGCAATCCGCTGGCCTGCGCGGTGGCACGCGCGGCGCTCAAGGTGCTGGTCGATGAGAAGCTCGTCGAGCGCTCCGCCGAACTTGGCGCATACTTTCTCGCCAAGCTCCGCACACTCACCAGCCCGATCATCAAGGAGGTCCGCGGCCGCGGGCTGTGGATCGGCGTCGAGTTGACCGTTGCCGCCCGTCCCTATTGCGAGCGCCTGAAGGACGAGGGCCTGCTCTGCAAGGAAACGCACGACCATGTCATCCGCCTGGCGCCGCCGCTTGTTATCACGCGCGAGGAGATCGACTGGGCGTTCGAGCGCATCAAGAAAGTCATCGAAGGTTAGTCAACACGCGAGAAAGAGAGTCATGAAACGTATCCGCACCGTCATCATGGGCGCCGCCGGGCGCGATTTCCACAATTTTAACGTCGTCTACCGCAACGATGCCCGCTACGACGTCGTTGCGTTCACTGCGACCCAGATTCCGAACATCGACGACCGGCGCTATCCCGCGTCGCTCGCCGGCAAACTCTATCCGAAGGGCATCCCGATTTTGGCCGAGGAGGACCTCGAGTCAATCATCCGCGAGCACAAGGTCAATGAAGTCGTCTTCGCGTACAGCGACGTGCCCTACACCTACGTCATGGATCGCGGGTCGATCGCCAACTCGGCTGGCGCCAGCTTCAAGATCCTGGGCGCGGCGGAGACGATGCTCAAGAGCACGAAGCCGGTGATTTCCGTGTGCGCGGTCCGCACCGGCTCCGGCAAGAGCCAGACCACCCGCCGCATCGCGGGCATTCTCCGGGAGCACGGCCTGAAAGTCGCCGCCATCAGGCATCCGATGCCGTACGGGAACCTGGAGAAGCAGCGGGTTCAGCGCTTCGGGTCGATTGCCGACCTCAAGAAGCACGAGTGCACGATCGAGGAAATCGAGGAGTACGAGCCGCACATCGTCAGCGGCACGATCATCTACGCGGGCGTGGACTACGGCGACATCCTGGCGCAGGCGCAGGCGGAAGCCGACGTCATTCTCTGGGATGGCGGGAACAACGACACGCCCTTCTACACGCCGGATCTGCACATCGTTGTGGCCGATCCCCTGCGCGTCGGCAATGAACTGCTCTACCATCCGAGCGAAACCAATCTGCGGATCGCGGATGTCGTCATCATCAACAAGGTGGACACCGCCGACATCAATGCCATCAACAAGCTGCGACAGAACATCCGCCGGGTCAATGGCCGGGCCATCATCATCGAGGCCGCGTCGCCCATCCTGGTTGATCATCCCGAGCACATCACCGGCAAGCGCGTGCTCGTCGTCGAGGACGGTCCGACGCTGACGCACGGCGAGATGAAATTCGGCGCGGGCGTGGTGGCCGCGGGCAAGTTCGGCGCCTCCGAGATCGTGGACCCGCGACCCTGGACCGTGGGGACGATTACCGCCACCTTCAAGAAGTACCCGAATATTGGCACGCTGCTACCCGCGATGGGCTACGGCGACAAGCAGGTGAGGGACCTCGAGATGACCATCAACAAGGTGCCTTGCGACGCGGTCATCATCGGCACGCCGATCGACCTGAACCGCTTGATCAAGATCAAGAAGCCGACCGTGCGGGTGAGCTACGAGTTGCAGGAGATCGGCAAGCCCGACCTGATGGATGTGCTGAAGCCATTCCTGAAGAGGCGGAAGTCCTGAGCGCAGCCGAAGGGCTGAAGCCAGTCCTGAAGAAGCGGAAGTCATCTGGCGGCGCGGGGCCGGGGCCGGGAAGCTTGTAGAGCTTGGTCTCGCCGCGAGTTGAAAGCGCGGTAAGATAGGGCACTTCCCATGTCCTTGACAGCAGGCACCGGGCTGGGCCCGTACGAAGTCGTCGGCGTCATCGGCGCCGGTGGCCCCGCCTTCGTTCGCGGTGGCGTCGACGCGAGCGAACTACGGCGAGGTCTCGCCGAAGCCAACGAGAGGACTCGATGATAATCGGGGCGACGGTTGGCCCGTATCAAGTCCTGGAGAAGCTTGGCGAAGGCGGAATGGGTGAGGTGTATCGGGCGCGCGACACCAAGCTCGGCCGTGAAGTCGCCTTGAAGGTTCTGCCCGCGGCGCTGGCTGGCGACCCGGACCGGCTGGCCCGGTTTCGCCGCGAAGCGCAGGTGCTCGCCGCGCTGAATCACCCCAATATCGCCCAGCTTTACGGATTCGAGGATACCGGCGCCACCCACGCGCTCGTGATGGAACTGGTCGAGGGCGCGACGCTGGCTGACCGCATCGCCCAGGGTCCGGTCCCGGTCGACGAGGCCCTGGCGATCGCGCGTCAGATTGCCGAGGCGCTCGAGGCCGCGCACGAACACGGCATCGTCCACCGCGATCTGAAGCCGGCCAACATCAAGGTCAGGGAGGATGGCACCGTGAAGGTGCTGGACTTCGGTTTGGCCAGGGCGGTCGATCCAATCTCGACGGCGAGCGGCGACGCGATGAATTCGCCAACGCTCACCGCGCACGCCACCCAGTTGGGCATGATTCTCGGGACCGCGGCGTACATGGCCCCGGAGCAGGCGAAGGGAAAGCCGGTGGACCGGCGCGCGGACATCTGGGCATTTGGCGTGGTGCTCTTCGAGATGCTGACCGGCCAGCGCGCGTTCAAGGGAGAGGATGTCTCCGATGTGCTCGCGGCCGTGCTGCGGCAGGAGATCGATTGGAGCGCGCTGCCGGCCGGCACGCCGCCCAGGATCCGTCGCGTGCTGGAACGCTGCCTGGAGCGCGATCCGAAGCGTCGTCTACGCGACATCGGCGACGTCTGGATCGGCCTGGATGCACCGGCCGACGCGCCGCCTGCGCCCGCGCCCGCGCTCACTGCCGGGCGCCAACCGCATGGGATTGCGCGATGGCTCCCCTGGATCGCTGCCGTCGTCATCGCCGCAGCCAGCGTGACCTGGTCGATTGTCCGTACGCCGCCGCCTCAACCGCAACTGGTGACGCGGTCAGTGTCGCACCTGAAGGATTTCTCGGCGTTCGTCAACATCTCACGCGATGGCACGAAGCTGGTCTATACCACCGCCAGCGGTGGTTCCTCGTTTCTCACGTTGCGGATGCTCGATCAGTTCGAGGGTAAGCCGATCCCGGGAACCGAAGGGGGCTTGTTCCCGATCTTCTCCCCGGACGGTCAGTGGATCGCGTACAGCACCGCGAGCCAGCCTTCGAAGATCCGAAAGATTCCACTTACTGGCGGCACGTCCATTGCTCTCTGCGACGGCGGCGTCGGAAATGGAGCAACCTGGGGCGAGGACGACACGATCGTATTCTCCGGCGGCAAGGGACTCATGCGCGTCGCCGCTTCCGCGGGCACGCCGCAACCGCTCACGACGGTCGATGCCGCAAAGGGCGAGGCCGCGCACATCCGTCCGCAGTTTCTGCCAGGCGGCACGCGACTCCTGTTCACAATCATGCCCATCAAGTCGGCCGATGGCGAGCAGTTCGCCGTGCTCGATCTGGTCAAAGGCGGATACCGCGCCGTTGCGAAGGGCGGCGTCAATGGACAGTACACGGCGAGCGGCCACCTGACGTACCTGCGGGGCTCGACGCTGTTCGCGATGCCATTCGACCTCGGCCGGCTCGCGGTGGCAGGTGGAGAAGTGCCCGTCATCGAGTTGGTCTCCACGACGGGTTCGACCGGCACGGGCGACTACTCCTTCTCCAACGCGGGCCTGCTGGCATACGTCGCGGACGAGTCGGCGAATCGCGGGACCACCCTTGCCTGGGCAGACCGCAAAGGCAAGACGAGCATCCTGCCTGGAGAGGCGCAGAAGACATGGGGGACCGGGCGGTTGTCGCCGAACGGACGACTTGTCGCAAACAGATTCAGCGACGACAAAGGCGGTGCGGATATGTGGGTGCTGGACGTCCAGCGCGGCATCCCGACCCGTCTCACCTTTGGTGGCACCCATGACTTCCCGGTCTGGACGCCGGACAGCCGAACCGTCGTCTTCACCGGCACGCAGGACGGAAAACAAGGTCTCTACTCGGTCCCCGCCGACGCCAGCGGCAAGCCGGCGCTCATGCTCGCAACCGAGTCTCCCGCGGTCCCGACCTCCTTCACGCCTGATGGCAAGACGCTGGCGTACTATCAGGCGGGCCCGGACAAGCGAGCTCGGATTCTGCTGGCGCGAGTCGGCGCAATCGGCCAGCCCGTCCAGCCGCGGCCGCTGCACGACGCGTCAGGCGCCGAGTACAACGCGCAGATCTCGCCCGATGGCCGGTGGGTCGCGTTCGTGTCGACAGAGTCCGGGACCAGCGAGATTTACATACAGCCGTTCCCGGGGCCCGGACCCAAGCTCCGGATCTCAACCGGAGGGGGCAACGATCCACGGTGGGCTCAGAACGGCCGGGAGCTGTTCTATCGCACCGGCGTCCCGGCGCAGACGTTCATGGTGGTCGAACTGCTCGCTGATTCAGCGCTGCCGGTGGGCCAGCCGCGCGAGTTGTTTCAGCTGACTGCCGGAACGACGTGGGATGTCACGCCGGACCGTGATCGGTTTCTCGTGGAACTCACAGTCGGCGGGCGCGGATCAGCACTCGCATTGGTGACCAACTGGTTTGAGGAACTGCGCCGCCGCGCACCCGCCAAGAAGTGAGCCCATCTAGAATCGCGTGACGTAGGCGAACGACAGACTGCGGCCGGGCGCGTCGAGGCCCCACGCAATGCCGCGATAGTTCCTGTCGGTCAGGTTCTCGAATTCGAACGTGATCTCGCGTTTCGAATTGAACCGATACCCGCCGCGAACAGCCACGGTCGTGTAGCCGTGAACGGACGTGTACAGCGGCGCCGAGTCGGCCGTTCCGAGTACGCGGTTCTGCACCTGGGCGAGTGTCTCGCCCGTCACGATTAACACATCGTCGGCCGTGCCGGCCACGCCGTCGGCCCCAGGCGACACCCAGCCGCGCGCGGTGGCGCCGTTGTAGAAAAAGTTTCGGATATTGGCCCGCGTGCGCGTCGCGCCGGTCCGGCGGTCCTCGAGATCGAGCGTCGACAGCCGGGTCTGCTCGCCAACAACGTGCAGGATCGGCTCAATCCAGTAGCGGCCGTTGGGCGCCGAGTACCGCAGTTTCAGGTAGAAATCCTGGCCGGGCGTCCCACCCTCGATGTTCGGGGCGAGGCCGGTCGCGGGGTCTTCGGCGTGCAGGAGCGTGAGGACCGTGCCCACCGACCATCCCGGCGCGACACTCCAGTCCAGCCGGTGCTCGAATCCCACGATGCGCGCGTCCCCGTAGTTCACCCGGACCAGGACCGGAGATGACGAGGCCGGCACGTACACCACGCCCGTGGCTCCCTGCGCCGAGATCATCTGGTCGCCAAGCGTGAGTCCGACAGCGCCCTGCGGCAGGATGAGCGCCTGGTACGTGATGTTGTCGTAGATGCTGTTGACGAAGAAAGACGCCTCTGTCGACAGGCGGCGGCTGCGGTAACCGAAGCCGCCTTCGTAGCTGAGGCTGGTCTCAGGACCGGCGGCCGCAACGGTCCTCCCGGTGCTGGTCGCCGTCGCGCCGGCTCCGGATCCGATCGTGGCGCCCAGTCCCTTCAGCTCGGTCGCCGACACCGTGAATCCCGATCCAGTCAGGCCCAGCGTGCCGAGATCGGTGATATGCGGTGCGCGGAATCCGCGGCTCACGTTGGTCGTGAAGCTCCAGCCGGGCTTCGGCGTCGCCACCAATCCCGCACGGAACGTCACGCTCGAGGTGTCGAGCGCGTCGTCTGGCCACAGCGGCTTGCCGTTGATGATGGGGCTGTCAGACGCACGCGAGCGGTAGTGCGCCCCGCTGTAGCGGAGATCGCCGACCGCCCGGAGCAGGCCTGGCACGATCTCAAACGCGTCCTGCACGTAGAGGCCCTCGCTGCGGTACGTCGCACCATCCGGCACGCGGCCTCGCCGCACCGTCGTCGCCCCGTTCACCGGGTTGAACGCGAACGACGGCGCCTTGATACGTTCCGGATAGAATTCGCCGCCCACGAGCAGTTCGTGCCGGTCGCCAAACCTGGCGACCGCCTTCACCTGGAAGCCGTGCGCATACGTCCGCTCGTATTCGTGCGTGATGGAGGCTAGCGGATTGCCGTTGCCACCCTGATTGACGCGTTCTTCGCGCTGCGTGTTGAACGAATAGGTGGCGGTCACCTGGTCGAAGATTCCGAGACCGGCCCGGTTGTACTTGACGTAGAACGCATCCAGCATCAGGTTCCGCAGATCGGCCTGCAAGTTGCCATCACCACCGAGGAGTTGATCGTACCGCTTTCCTCCGTCCTGCTGGTTCCTGGAGTAGCTGACCACGAACTGATCGCTGGAGCTCGGAGTCCAGTTGAGTTTCAGGAGTCCGCCATACTGCGTGAACTCTGTGTCCGGCAGACGAGCCGCCATCAGCTTGTCGGACGAGAGGCCAAGGAAACGCGTGACGGCGGCGTGGGAATTGATGCCGTCTCCCGCGCGCAGCCGGTTCATCTTGCGCACGGCCGTATTGACCAGCATGCCGAACCGCTCGGCCGAGTAGCCGACCGACACGTTGGTCCCGACGCTCTCGTCGGCCGTGTTCGCCCTGAACGTGACCGCGCCGCGCCAGGCGGGACCGCCCGGCGACAACAGGCTTGGCACCTGCGAGAGAAACTGGATGCTGCCGCCCAGGGCGTCGCTGCCGTACTGGGCGCTGTTGGGCCCACGGAGAATCTCAATCGCCTGCAGGCTGCTGGGTTCGATCAGATCGAGGAACGTGTTCACGCCGCCACGCTGCGCCGAGTTCGAATAGCGGACGCCGTCGACAAAGATGTTGACCTTGTTGCCCGTCAAGCCACGAACGTAAATCCCGGCCATCGTCGGGCTGGTGCGCAGGAGATTGACCCCGGGTTCCTCCAGGACGGCCTGGGCCACCACGGCCTTGGCCCGCTCGAGGATGGCGCCACTCTCGATGACGTTGATCGGCTGTGACACGGCCTGGACATCCTGCGCCACGCCTGCCGTGGCCGTCACCGTAACCTCGGCTTCAACCGGCGTCACGTCGAGCGTCACGTCGACCACCCGCGGCGTCGTCGCTGACACGGTCACCGGTACGCGCTTGTCGCTGAATCCTGGGAACGACACGACCAGAAGGTAGCGCCCGGGAGTGAGCTGCTCGAGCGCGAACTGCCCGTCCTTGCCGGTGCGTACCGTTTTCACGCTCATCTGCTCGCCGGTGACCAGCGCGACGTTGGCGTTCGCGATGACGGCGCCGCTGGAATCTCGTACGACGCCCGACACGCGGCCGGGGCCGTCGGCCGCCAGGGCCACGCCGGCTGCCAGGCCGATCATCGCCACCCCGATCCACATCCGCGCGACGCAGCCGTGCAGCTTGTTCATGTTCGATCCTGAAATGGCAAAAGGAGAGCGAACCCGCCAGGGCGGGCTCGAAACCGGGGGGCAGCCACGTGATGCTAACGGACTGGCGCGACTACTACCAGCGGTCGTCGATGGACGGCATGCCAAAAACCCGCACGGGCGCAATTGATTGCGCCCCCACGGTGGACGTGTGGTGGTCCCTATCCGTTCTTCTTCTCGAACTCCCGCATAAACTGCACGAGCGCGTCGACGCCGTCCTCGGGGAACGCGTTGTAGATGGACGCGCGCATACCCCCGACCGACCGGTGGCCCTTGAGGCCGTCGAGGCCCGCCGCTTTCGATTCCTTCGCGAACTTCGCCTCGAGTTCCTCGCTCGGCAGCCGGAACGTCACGTTCATGAGCGACCGGCAGTCCTTCTGCGCGTGACCCTTGTAGTAACCCGTCCGGTCGATCTCGGCGTAGAGTCTGGCCGCCTTACGCTGGTTGATGGCATGGATGCCCGGCAGGCCGCCAATCGAGAGCAGCCACTTCATCACGAGCCCCATGATGTAGATAGCGAAACACGGCGGCGTGTTGTACATCGAGGTGTTTTCGGCGTGGATCGCGTAGTTCAGCATCGTCGGCAGCTTGGGATCGTCGACGCGCTTCTTCAGCCACTCGTCCTTCACGATGACCAGCGCCACCCCGGCGGGTCCGATGTTCTTCTGAGCGCCCGCGTAAATCAGGGCGTGTTTGGACACATCGAGCGGACGGCTGAACATGTCGGACGAGGTGTCGCACACGAGCGGCACGTGGCCCGTCTCGGGCACGTACTTGAACTCGACACCGTGAATCGTCTCGTTCGAGGTGAACGACACGTAGGCCGCGGTCGGATCGAGCTTGAGTTCGCCCTGCGCTGGCACGTGGTTGAAGTTGGTGGCCTCACCCGTGAAGGCGATCTTCACGCCGCCGACCTTCTTCCCTTCCTTGACGGCCTTCTGCGACCACGCGCCGGTGACAACGTAATCGGCCGAGCCGTCGCGGGGCAGGAAGTTGAGCGGCACCATCGAGAACTGCAGGCTCGCGCCGCCAGGCAGGAAGAGCACTTTGTAGTCGTCCGGCACGTCGGCCAGTTTACGGATGTCGGCCTCCGTCTGCTGGAGCACGCCCTCGAAGAACTTGCCCCGATGGCTCATCTCGAGAATTGACATGCCGACGCCGGGCATGCTGACCAGATCCCGCTGGGCTTCTTCGAGCACCGGGAGCGGGAGCACGGCCGGACCGGCCGCGAAGTTGAAGACACGCGCTGTTGCTGTTGCCATGATCGATTCCTCCAGAAAGAGCAGAGCAGCCCGCGTGTCGTGCGGGCCGTGCTCGTCAGCTGATCGCCACCACCTGCACATCCAGCACGTCAGGGTTTCCCGCCTTGATCCGCGCGATCACATCGGCCGACGGTTCCCCGTCGACATTGAGCCGCGCGATGGCCGCCTCGGCGTCGGCGAAGATGATGTTCTCGGTTTCCTCGACGTTCAATCCGGCTTCGCGCAGCAGGTCGAACACATGCGCCAGCACGCCCGGGCGGTCCTTCTGCCGGACGACCAGGACATGCGTGGCCGGCGTCTTGCGCGCGAGATTGATCACGTTCGGGACGCGGCCCGTCTGCGTGAAGACCTGGATGATATGAACGGTCTCTGCAGCGATGGCCTCCTGCGCCTGGTCGGTCGACGCGCCGATGTGGTGCGTGCCATACACGTTGGGCAACTGCACCAGCGGGTCGAGGAAATCACCCGCTGGCGTGGCGGGTTCCTTGCCATACACATCAATCGCCACCCGCAGATTCTTCTCCTTGACCGCGGCTTCGAGCGCCTTGTAGTCGACCACCTCGCCGCGCGCGGTGTTGACGAAGAACGAACCTGGCTTCAACTGGCCAAGCACGTCGGCGCTGACGACGCCCCGCGTCTTGTCGTTGAGGGCAAGATGCACACTCAGGATGTCGCAGTGCGCGGCGACTTCGGCCGGCGTCTCGCACACCCGCACGTTCGGCTCCATCGGGGCGCCAGACGCTGGACGGAGACGCATGAGGAGCGGCAGGTCGACCGGCAGTCCGTCCTTGCCGACCTCGATGCCCATCTCACTCCAGATCGCCAGCTTCATCCCGAAGGCCTGGGCGCGCTTGGCCATCTCCTGCCCGATGCTGCCAAAACCCAGCAGGCCGAGCGTGCGGCCATGGAGGCCCCTGGCCTTCGAGAACTCCTTCTTGTTCCACTTGCCCGCGCGCAACTCGGCCACATTGTCCGGAATGCGCCGGTCGAGTGAGAGGATCAGACCAAAGGCCAGCTCCGCCACCGCGATGGAGTTCCGACCGGGGCAGTTGGACACGTAGATGCCGCGTCGTGAGGCGGCTTTCACATCGATCGTGTCAAAGCCCGCGCCGGCGCGCACCACCAGCGACAGCGCGCTCGCATCGAGGATCGGTTCGGTCACCTTGGTCGACCGCACGACCAACACGTCGGCTTTCGTCAACGCCAACGCATCGCCAAGCGCGGCATCTTTCAGATCGGGCTGGTAGAGGACCTCGACACCGAGCGCCTGCAGGGCGTCAAGACCGCTCTTCTCGAACTTGTCGGCAATGAGTACTTTCATGAGAACTCCTAGATCGCGTGAATAAGCAACCCGTCCCGCAGCTTCGGCTCAAACCAGGTCGACTTGGGCGGCATGATCTCGCCCGCATCGGCAATCCCCATCAGATCGGTGACGCTCACCGGGAACAGCGAAAACGCCACGGCCGCCTTGCCGGTAGCCACCAGCTTCTCGAGTTCGGCGGTGCCACGAATGCCGCCGACAAAATCGATGCGTTTGTCGGTTCGCACGTCGGCAATCTTGAGTACCGGGTCGAGCAGGTGATCCTGGAGGATGCTGACATCGAGGCGGCTGATCACATCGGCACCGGCGCGCGCGCCGACGTCGAGCGTGAACCACGTGCCGGCCAGGTGCATCGCCACATCACCCTTCTTCGCGGGTGTCGAAGGTCCGCCGTCGCGCACCGTAAACCTGGCCTTGACGGCCTGGAGAAACGCGTCGGGTGTGAGGCCAGCGAGGTCCTTGACGGTGCGGTTGTACGGAAGAATCTGCGTCTGGTTGTCGGGAAACGACACCGCGAGGAACCAGTCGGCTTCGACGACACCATCCCTGCCAATCTCCCGCGCGATCGCCTTTCGCGCCCGTGCCGCGCTGGCGGCCCGATGATGCCCGTCGGCGATGTACACGGCCGGCAATGCACCAAACGCCGCGACGACCTGGGCCAGGTCGGCACCTATCACCTTCCAGACGGTGTGGCTGATGCCATCGGGCGCCACCAGGTCGTAGAGCGGCGCGATCGTGGCGACGCGCGCGGCGACGGCGTCGACTGCGGCTGACGCCCTGTAGGTCAGGAAGACAGGTCCAGTCTGCGCGCGCAACTCGGTGATATGGCGCGTGCGATCGTCTTCCTTGTCGCGCCTCGTCCGCTCGTGCTTCTTGACGAGATCGGCGTCGTACTCATCGACCGAGTAGCACGCCGCCACGCCGGTCTGCGTATGGGCACCCATGCGCAGCCGGTAGAAATACACGGCCGGCACGTTCTCCTCGACCATGTGCGGCCGCATTCGTGCGAACTGCCCGGCGGCGATCCGATACACGATGTCCGCGTACGGGTTCGTGTCGGGTGGGAGATCGATTTCTGCGCGGGACACGTGCAGGAAACTGAGGTCATTGCCCGCGGCGAGCGCGCGCGCTTCTTCGGTGTTGACCACATCGTACGGCACGGCCGCGATGCGTGAGGCGAGCGACGGCTCGGGCCTCAAGGCTCGAAAGGGACGGATGACAGCCATGTGAACTCGCGATCCGCAGCACCGCGTCCCCACATGGGCGCAACGCCGCCTGAAGAAGAAGAAGGAGGGGCCTGAACCTTCGTTCCGGCCGATGGTGAGCGGTCCGCAACCGTCCGCTCGTCGAACCGGAACCCAACGTGTTCCAGGGATGCCCGCGAATAGCACCCCGGACGCATCTAGTGAACCAAGAAGCCTGCGGACTGTCAAGGCCGGGAGAACGGCCGCCGTGCCTACCGCGCCGAGGCTGGTGGGCGGACTGTTGCGGAGACGGTGACTGAGGCCCGAGCCGCGTGGCGGACGTATTCCTGGGAACGCCGGGCTCCAGCCCGGCCCGCGTCCTGGCCACGGTGGAGCGTGGCGGCCCCAGGCACGGCGGACGACGCCTCAGCCGGCAGGAGCGCCGCCTGCCGGTCACGTTCGGCCTGAAACGCGACCAGCAGCGCAGGGGCAATGGGTTCGCCGGGCGGCATGCGACGGCGTTCGACCAGCGGATTCACGTAGGCGCCGTTCTTCCGAATCCGGTAGTCCAGATGGGGCCCCGTCGCCAGCCCCGACGCGCCGACCCTCCCGACCAGGTCGCCCTGGCTCACGTGTTGGCCCGCGCGTACAGCAATCGACGACAAGTGCAGGTACATCGTCTCGTACCCGCTGCTGTGGCGAACCGCGACGAGACGTCCGGCCTCGCCGGAGAACCCCGCCTGCGTCACGACGCCATTGGCCACCGATACGACCGGCGCACCGATAGGAGCCGCGAAGTCGACCCCGAGGTGCGCCCGCGCAATATTGAGCACGGGGTGCATCCGGTTGTACGAGAACCCGGAGGTGACCCGCGGCTCGAACTTGAGCGGCGACCACAGCATGAATCGCTTCAGCGACCGGCCGTTCTCGTCGTAGTACCCCACCGTACCGTCAGGGTGCGTGAATCGGAACGCCTTGAGATGGCGCCCTTCGTTGACGAATTCCGCCGCAAACACGGCCCCGTACGACGCGGTCCCGGTCTCGCGCGTCACTTTGTGAACGGCGACGCGGAATTGGTCGCCAGGTTGGATGCCGCTGTTGAAATCCACTTCTCCGGAGAAGATAGCCGCCAGTTCGATCGACAGGTCATCGGTCTCGCCGACCGCGTGCATCGCCTCAAACAGCGATGGCGTCTGTTTGTCGATCCGGCCGGCAATGGCGGCAGTCGCCTCCTGCCGTTTGTACTCGACGATGTCGGCCACCAGTTCTCGTGGGGCTTCCGGTGTGGCTGGCGCCACACGCAGGCGGCGATCCAGATCGATCTCGTAGTCGAACCCCCGCAGCCATCCGTCGAGGGTCCGCGTCAGCGTGAATCGCTGGTTCGCCCGGAGCTTGCGCGGATTGAACTGCAGCGATACCAATCGGACTGCGGCTTCGGCGCGGTCGGGCGGCAGGTATGTCCTGAACAATTTCGCCAGCGTCGTCGCCTGCGGAACGCTGTCGGCGATCTCCTCAGTATCGGGGGACAAAAGGATGTCAGCCGCGGCCGCCAGGCCTCTGGGCGGGCCGGTCTCCTTCGCGCACCCGGCCGCACCGGCCAGCATAAGTGCACTGGAGACCAGCGCCAACACCAGAAGACGGGGGACTTTCACCACGGGACCAGGGTTACTTGCGGATCTGCTGCGCGCGCTCGGTCGAGGGCGGCACCATCCCCTTGAGGCGCATCATAGTCACGAGGTTTCCGTAGTGCTCGTTGAGATGCGCCGTATTGGCGATCAGGCGGCCAGCGCGGGGACTCTCGTTCTGCCCGACCTTGATCATCTCGAGCGCTTTCGCGTCAGTCAGCGTGCCATAGACGGTGTCGCAGTACGCAAACGAATCGGCCAGCGCCTTGACGGCTGCCGCTTTGGTGGTCGCCGTCTTCTCGAAGTCGTCCTTGTTCGGATTGGCCTCGCCCTTGGCGGCCGCGCAGTAGCTGAACTGCGAATTCGCCACGTGGTCGAACATCTGGGCGAAGTTCCGCACATCCTTGGTCGGCTGGAACGAATAGTCGGCTTCCGGCACCTTGGCGGCCGATTCGGTGAGGTTCCGCTTGATGGCGTTGTACCCGTTGAAGATGACCCGGCTCAACGGTTCGGTCGGCCCCGCGGGAGCGGCCTGTGCCGTGGCGGCAGGTGCAGCCGACGGCGCGGGCGGTTGCGCCTGTGCGGCAATGGGCAAGGCAATGAGCATGGCAAGCGTGAGAACGGCAAACAGGCGTTTCATCGGCAAGACTCCTTCCGCTAGCGGTATTGGACGCAGCAATGCTGGGAACGGTCTGAGCGAGGTCCTGATCGTAACACAGCGCATGGCACCTGGTCGGCCCATGGCGCATCCGGGGACGCGGTCGCTCACGGGACGCGGGCGTAGCGAATGCTCCATCCTTTGAGGGCCGCACATCGCGCCGTCGCCTCGGGGTGCGCGCCGAAATCATCGACCGCCCACGGCAGCTTCCACGTCCAGTTGATGTCGTCGATGACGGCGGGCACGTTGATGCGGTCGGTCCAGCCAAACACATCCTGGATGGGCAGCACGAGCAGATCTGATCCGGATGCGTAGAGCGCTTCAAGCAGTTGGTCGCGCACCTCGGGCCCAAACACGATGCCGGGATCGGTCGTCGTCGCACCTATCGCCGTCAGTGCCGCGGTCCGCTCGTCCACGTCGAGCAGATTCCACCACACCGCCAGCGTGTCGGTATCGTGCGTGCCCGACGTCGCCAGGGAGCAGGCCGGGTAGTCGCGCGGATTCCTGAACAGCTGGCCGGGCGCGTCCCACTCTCGCTCCCACCGCAGCACCCGGTAACCCGGAATGTTCAGCGAGCGCAGCGCCGCACGCACGAAATCCGGGATCGTGCCCAGGTCTTCGGCCACCACTTCGGCGCCACAGGCCATCAGCGCGCGCAACACCGCCTGGCCCTGGACGAGCTGATCGGCCTGGTCAGACGGGATGAACCGGGGCGGCCGATCACCGAGCGGGAACATCCACGTGCGAAACAGTCCCACAACATGATCGACGCGATAGCCGTCGAACAGATCGGCGACGCGACGCGCACGCCGTGTGAACCACTCGTACTGCCGGGCGGCCATCATGTCCCATCGATACACCGGCAGGCGCCAGTTCTGCCCCTCGTCACTGAACGCATCGGGCGGCGCGCCAATGGTGCCCTCGAACGAGAACAACTCCTGGTGAGCCCACACGTCGGCGCTGTCGGCAGCGACGCCGAACGGAAAATCGCCGAACACCCTGATGGCCCGCGCGGCCGATCTGGCGTCCTGCCACTGGCCATGCGCGATCCACTGCAGGTACTGGCGGAACAGCACTTCCTGGTCGAGTTCGTGCCGCGCGCGGACGAGCGCCTCCGGATTCCGGTCGCGAACCCCGTCAGGCCACTCCTGCCACTTCCTTCCACCCGCCATGTCGTGCAGGGCCCGGAAGAGCGCGTAGTCGTCCAGCCACCAGCGCTGCTGGTCGGCAAATCGCCTGAGATCAGCGGCTCTCGCCGAGTCGCGCGCCCACTCCTCGACGAGGAACCGCTCGAACGACGCCCTCAGCGCACCGAACTTGATCTCCCGCACCCGGTCGTAGTCGACACCCCTGGCGGCCCGTGCGTCGGCGAGCAGGTCGCGTGACGCGGCATCAAGCGTCGGCTCGCCGCCGAGCGCCTGGAAGTCGGGCACAGCGGGAACCGTAATGAAAATGGGATCGAGTGCCATCACGCTCGTGGCCGAATACGGCGAACTCTGGCCGGGAGCCATTTCGTTGAGCGGCAGCAGTTGCAGGAGTCGCAGCCCCGCATCGCGCATCCAGGCGGCCACAACCGGAAGATCAGCAAACTCGCCGATTCCCCAACTGCGTGTTGATGGACACGAGAAGAGCGGCAGCAGCAAACCAGCCTGGCGTCCCGTCCGGGTTCCGCCACGCGTCACTCGCTGGCCTCCACCCGCGCGAGCACCCTGGCGATCGCGCGGTCGAACACGTCGGGCGGCGGCAGCAGGCTGACGATGAGGAAGGCCTCCCGCGGGAAATCAAAGAAGTACCCGGGATGGACCAGGACGTGATCGTGTTCGAGGATGCGCAGCACGAGCGATTCTTCGGACTGCATCGCCGGCACCTGCATCACGGCATACCACCCGCCCTCTGACGCCAACACGCCGACCGCGGGCCTGGCGGCAGAGAGCGTCATCACGCTCCGGTAGTTGCGCGTGACCCGATCGCGAATCTGCGACCGAATCGTCGCTCCTTCGACAAGCAGTGTCGGGAGGGCCTCCTGGACGGGCGTTGAGACCGACAGGTAGGTATCGCAGATGAGCTCCAGGCGCTCGAGCGAGGCCTTCACCAGGGCGTCCGGGCCGTTGACGACCATCCAGCCGAGTTTCAACTGCGGCAGGCCCAGCGACTTCGATAATCCACCGAGGCTGAATGTCAGCGCCTCGCGCTGGGCCAGCACCGACGAGACGCGTGGCAGCTCGACGTCCAGCACGTACTCCGCGAACACCTCGTCACCAATGATGGCGATGTCGTGCGCCCGGCAGTGCGCCGCCAACGGCCCCAGGTCGTAGCGCGACAAGTAGGAGCCCGTGGGGGTGTTGGGACTCACGATGACGACGGCGCGGGTGCGCGGCGTGGTGGCCTGCTTGATGGCATCAACGTCATAGGCCCAACGCCCGTGAAAGTCCAGGGCGTACGGTCGCACCTGGACGGCATCGAGCGATGCGAGGTACTGGAACAGCGGGTAGCTCGGCACCGGCACCAGCACTTCGTCTCCGGGATCGCAGAGCAGCTTGAACAGCAGCGCGTAGGCTTCGCTGGTGCTGGCCGTCAGCACCACGCGATCGCGCGACACGGCAAACCCGCGCCGGCGACAATCGTCCACCACCGCTTGCCGGGCCGCAGGCCGGCCGAATGGCTGGGGGTGATAGCTGAGCGACGCAGGCGTCGAGAGGGCGTCGAGCAGCCGCGGCGGGTAGACCAGTCCGACCGCAGTGGGATTGGATTCCGTCAGGTCGTCGATGTCGATGTGTACACCACGCAGACGCGTGAGCGCCGCCGACAGGCGGTTGGGGGTGAGATCAAAGGAGAGTCTGGAGGAGAACACGTTTGGTGTCAGCTACTGTACAACGACGCGCCGTTCGGTCAAGCTGATCAGCATCCCCACGACGACCACCACGACGGCGCCGACCACGTTGTGCCAGAGGAAGGCGATCGTGGTGAATGTCGCGACCATCGCGACGGCGGCCATGCCGGCGAGCAGGCCCCAGAAGGCGCCGCGACTGGTGGCCCGCTTGATCCCGATCGCCAGAATGAACACGCCGAGCAGCGAGCCGTAGAAAAACGACCCGAACCGGTTGACCACTTCGATGAGCGATCCCAGGTTCGCCGCGTAGATCGCCACCGAGCAGGCCACCAGGCCCCAGAATCCCGTCGCCAGTTTTGACATGAACAGGTAATGCGCGTCGCTGGCGGTCTTCTTGATGTGTCGGCGATAGACGTCGATGATCGTGGAGGTCGCCAACGCATTCATCTCGCCGGCGCTCGCCGACATGGCCGCCGCGAAGATCGCTGCAATGATGAGCCCGACCAGCCCGACTGGCAATTTCGTGGTGACGAAGGTGGGGAAGACGTAGTTGACGTCGTTGTAATTGGCGTCCCCCGTCACCTCCTTGACCAGTGTCGCCGCCCTCGACCGGATCAACTTGACCCGCACCTCCGATGCCCGGAACGCCACGCGTGCACCCGCTGCGACCATCTGGTCGCCGCTCCGCTGTGCTGTCGCGAGCGCAATGGCGGTCTGCCGGCGCCGATCGAAGGCGGCCGTGAATTCCTGGTCGAGGTGCGCGTACTCGGCGGCACGGGGACTGGCGGCAACCTTCGCCTTGAAGACGGGATTGAACAGCATCGGTGGCTGGGTGAACAGGTAGAACACGAACACCAGCACGCCCACCATCAGGATCAGCGCCTGCAGCGGAATCTTGACGTACGCGCTGATCATCAGTGAACTGCGCGCCTGGTCGACCGACTTGGCCGTCAGGTACCGCTGCACCTGGCTCTGGTCGCACCCGAAATACGAGAGCATCAGGAACAAGCCGGCAATCGTGCCCGACCAGAACGTGTACTGCTCGTGGAGCGTGAACGAGAAATCGATGGTGCGCAGCCGGCCCACCGCGCCGGCGATATGCATGGCTTCGCCAAGCGAGACGTCGTGCGGCAGCCCGATGATGAGGGCGAGGACGGCCGCCAGCACGCCGGCGACCACCACCACCATCTGCTTGACGTCGGTCCACGCCACGGCCTGCACGCCGCCGAACATGGTGTAGAGGGCGGTCGGTACGCCGATGGCCAGCACCGTCAGGTACAGGTTCCATCCGAGCACGATTGAGAGGATAACCGCGGGCGCTGAGATGATCACGCCGGTGGACATGCTGCGCGACGCCAGGAACAGCAGGCTTGCCAGGGCGCGTGTCTTCGCGTCGAAGCGCCGCTCGAGATATTCGTAAGCCGTGTAGACGTGCGCGCGATAGAAGAACGGCACGATGGTGACCGACAGGATGATCATCGCAATCGGCAGCCCGAAGTAGAACTGCACGAAGCGCATCCCGTCGGCGTACGCCTGGCCCGTCGTCCCGACCAGGGTGATGGCACTCATTTGCGTGGCCATCACCGACAGCCCGGCAGCCCACCACGGCAGGCTGCGGTTGGCCAGGAAGTAGCCTTCGACCTGATCCGCCGATCGCGTCCGCTTCAGGCCGTCGTAGACGATCCAGATGAGGTAGGCGGCGATGATGGCCCAGTCGATGGCGCTCATAGGCTGCCGAAGTAGCGCCCGAACGCCCATAGCGCGAGGATGACCACCAGTTCGACGAGCGCGACGGCCAGGTAGGTCCGCCGGCGATCAGCTTCGTCCGCCTCCGGCGTCTCGCCGAGGTTTCCGCCGCTGGTCATAGTTGGGCGCTCCGCTCGCGCAAGGTGGCACTAGCCGCGATCAGGCGCGACCGGGCCTGGCTCACCCACTGCCGGTCGGCCTCCAGCGCGGATCGTGATGCGGCCAGCGCCCTGGTGGTTTCGGCGGGGGCCGGCCCGCCCGGGGTGGTGCGGACGTCGACAAAGTGCCTGGGAGACAGGAGCAGGGCCAGGCATGCCTCGGTGTAGACGAGCGGCGTGCCCAGTAGCTCCTGCGACGCGGTGGCGACAATGGCGCTGATGAGGGCCGACGGGTCCTCGTCGCGGCCCTTCACGACACGACCGGCAATCGCGTGCGCGGTGTCGAACGCCAGGCCGTGCTCGCGCACGAGGGTGTCGGCCAGCTCACTAATCGTGATCCACCCGGCGCCGGCCCTTGCCTCGAGGCGTGCGGCATCGAACCCGGCGCTGGCGATCGCCGCGGAGACAAGCGTGATGGCCCGGCCCGCGTCGTGAAACGTCTGATCGACCAGCGGCTGCAGGTCGTCCTCGGTGTCGACAATGTCGCCAAACGGCGTGTTGTGGATGCAGGTCACGATGGCGTTGGCCTGGCCGAGCGCCTTGCTGCAGATGGCCCTGGCGTGCTCGAGAGCCACCGGGTTGCGCTTCTGCGGCATGATGCTGCTGCCCTGTACGAAGCCGTCACCGAGACGCAGGTAAGCGAACTCGGCCGTACACCACAAGAGCATGTCCTGCACAAACCGCCCGAGGCCCGCCACCAGCACAGCCGTCGTCGTCACGTTTTCGAGCAGGTAGTCGGCCGTCGCGATGCTGCCGTAGGTGTTGCCGGTCGGCGCCGAGAAGCCCAGCAGGTCGCTGGTCAACTGCCGGTCGATGGGGAACGCCGTGCCGGTGATCGCGCAGGCCCCGAGCGGGCAGCGATTGGTCGTCTCGTGCGCCGCCTTGAGCCTTGTGGCGTCCCGTTCCAGTTGCTCAATCATCGCGAGCAGGTAGTGCGCCACCGTCGACGGTTGCGCCGGCTGCGTGTGGGTATGCAACGCCAGGATGGTGTGCCGGTGGCGGTCGGCTACGTCGAGAAGCGCCGATCGAAGCCCGAACGATGCGTCCAGCGTGGCCAGCACGTACTGCCGCTGGCGCATCCGGTACAACGTCATGTCGATATCGTTGCGGCTGCGGGCCGTGTGGAGGCGACCGGCGACGCCAGGTCCGCACGACGCGGTCAGCAGGTGCTCAACGTGGTAGAAGAGGTCCTCGCAGGTCCCGTCGTAGCAGGTCCGTTTGATCTGATCGATGGACACATGGTCGAGGGCGACCCGGATGGCGTGCGCATCGGCGCTCGAGATGATGCCGCAACTGGCCAGCATGACCAGATGCGCATAGTGCATCGCCATCATCGGCTCGAGGAAGAGCGACTTGGCGTCCTCGAAGTTCTCGTTCAGGACGCACGAGACGTATTCCGGTGCGAACGTCATGGCGCAGGTGCTCCTGGTTCGATGGAAAATAACACGCCGAAGTCAGCACGCGCGTGCTCAGCGCGCGCCGGGCCTCAGTCTACCAGAAGCCCGACGTCCCGCCGGGTCACAGGCCCTGGTCCTCCGGCCCGGCATGGTTGACGCCGGCGCGCCGACTTCTTATAGTCGAATTCATATTTCGAATTCATATTGCTCAGGATCCCGGCTCTCGTGCCAGAATCGATGGAACCCCGTCTCTCGCCACCGATCCGGACTCATCGTTGCCCTCTGGCGGGATTGGCTAGGGTGTGTTTACTGCAACGTTTGTGTCACTACCACGCAGGGGGCCGGGCATTTGGGCCCCAATTGAGGAGGATCACAAGAGATGCGCCTTACAATTCTCGTAGCCATACTGGCGCTCGCTCTGGCCGTTCCCGCCGCTGCTCAGTCGCAGGCGGCCAACGGCTCCATCCAGGGCACGGTCGTCGATGCGTCGGGCGCCGTGCTGCCTGGCGCGACGGTGACCGTGACCAATCCCGAGACCGGTGCGCACCGTACGGTCGTCACGAACGAGGCCGGGATGTTCCGCGCGCTGTTGTTGCCGCTCGGCACCTACAAGGTGGTCGCCGAACTCGAGGGTTTCAAGAAATACGAGGAGTCTGGCTTGAAGCTGAGTGTCGGCCAGACGATCGTCGTCAAGATCGCGATGGGCATGGGCGCGATCACTGAGACGGTGACGGTCAACGCGGCCGACAGGCCGGCGCTGGACCTCGCCCGCATCGACATCGGCCACACGATGACCGACCAGGAAGTGCACAGCCTGCCGCTGGTCGCGCGCAACCCGTACAACTACGCGCTGGTGCAGCCGGGCGTGACCGGCATCGAGAACGTGGAGTTCGGCGTTCCGCGCCTGGCGGCCAACGGCGCCGCGATGCGCATCAACTACCAGATTGACGGCAACACGAATACCGAGAAGGACCGCGCAGGCCTGCGCCTGCTGCCAATGTCCGAGGTCATGATCCAGGAAGTGAAAGTCGTGACCACGGGCTTCGCGCCCGAGTTCGGCCAGACGATGGGCATGGTCTTCAACGCGGTCACGCCGTCGGGCTCGAACACCTTTCACGGGCAGACCAGCTACCTGTTCCGCCGCAACGCGTTCAGCGCCTTCCCGTTCTTCTTCGGCTGCGGCAGCACGACGGCCGCGGCGAGCTGCCCGCCGGTGGCCGCCAACGCGGTGCGCCCGGCGACGAAAGTCGACACGATGACGGGAAACGTGGGCGGCCCCATCGTGAAGAGCAAGCTGTTCTTCTACGGCGGCGCGGAGCGGACGCGGCGCGACCTCTCGTCGGGCAGCCTCATCACGGTGAGCCAGGACGTCGTGGCCTCGGTCGGCCTGAAGCCGCAGCCCGACGCGGCGCCCAACGTGCAGACCGCGCAGTTTGTCATTGCGAAGCTCGACTACCAGCTGAATAACAACAACCGGCTGACCGGCCGCTGGATCCAGTTCCACAACAACGCGCCGTACAACAGCGGTGGCGGCACGGCGACGCTCGAGCGGGCGACCGACTTCCTCGACGCGATGGACTCGATCGCGGCGCAGATGGTGTCGACGTTCGGATCGAACCTGCTGAACGAGTTCCGGGTGCAGTACGCGCACCGCCACCAGAGCTCTGTCGCCAACGCCGACTCGGGCACCGGTCCGGCCGTCACGATCAGCTCGCCGGCGATCGCGTTCGGCGGCCCGTGGTCCGGCACCGGCCAGGGCAACGCCGGCTTCGACTTCAAGCAGAACATCTCGCAGGTGATCGACAACTTCACCTTCGTCCGCGGAAAGCACAGCTACAAATTCGGGTTCGACCTGCAGCACGTCTACGACGAGCGCACGGCGGCCCCGCAGTTCGTCTACACGTTCCCGACCGTGGCGGCCTACCTGGCGGCCAAGGCGGGCACCAGCCCGTTCGGCTACACGACGATGCAGCAGCTGACGGGCGATCGGTCGTTCAACATGGCGACCAACATCATGAGCTTCTTCGTGCAGGACGACTGGCAGTTGACGCCGTCCCTCAAGATGCTCTACGGCGTCCGCTACGACCTCTACCGGTACCCGGCTGGTCTCGCGAACGCTCCGCTGACGCAGACGCAGTCGTTCAACCTTGACAAGAACAACTTCGGCCCGCGCGTCGGCTTCGCGTGGTCCGTGAACCCCAACACGATGGTTCGCGCGAGTGCCGGCATCATGTACGACCAGCCGATCCTCGGCGGCTACGAGCAGGCGCTGCAACTCTCCGGTTCCCCGAAGGCGCCGGTGTACACGCTCAGCTCGACCTCGCCGGGCGCCCCGGCGTTTCCGAGCGCCATCAGTTCAGGCACGCTGGCCCAGCAGTCGCCGTGGGCGATCGATCCGACCTTCCAGGTCGCGCACACCTGGCAGACCAACATCCAGGTGGAGCACGCCTTCCGGCGCGACCTGTCGGTGTCGGCGGGGTTCATGTACGCGAAGGGCAGCCAGTTGCCGGTGGTCACCGACGTGAACCTGATCAACCCGATCGGCGCGCTGGGTGACGGGCGCCCGATCTACAGCACGGCGGTCAATGCGGACACGCGCGTCGATCCGCGCTTCAACCACATCCTGGAGGTGCAGTCGATCGGCACGTCGACCTTCAAATCGATGACGCTGCAGATGACCAAGCGCGTCGGGCAGGGGCTGGCCTTCAACGTCCAGTACCAGCTGGGCAAGGGGCTCGACACCACCCCGCTGCTCACGCAGATGACCGTGCAGTCGGAAGCCGGGCGCTCGGATCCCAGCAATCTGAACCGCGACCTCGGCCCGAACCCGCTCGACATGCGGCACAACTTCACCGGCAGCATCGTCTACACGACGTCGAGCAAGTCGACCAATCCGATTGTCCGCACGCTGCTGAGCGGCAACGAAATCGGTGTGCTGCTGCAGTTCAACAGCGGCCTGCCGGTGAACATCCTCGCCAACCGCGATCTCAACGGCGACGGCGTCAGCAGCGACCGCCCGCTTTTCGTGAATCGCAACCCGATGTATCTGCCGGTCCGCAAGAATGTCGACCTGCGTTACACCCGGTGGATCCCCATCCACGGATCGGTCCGCGGCGAGGTGATCATGGAGCTGAAGAACCTGTTCAACACGCAGCAGTTGTCGGGCATCAATACGACGACGGCGGTTGACACGCTCGGCAACCCGACGGCGGCAATTCCGACCGACCCATATCAGTTCGTAAACCCGTCGGGCTACGAGCAGCGGAAGTTCCAGCTCGGGTTCCGCGTTCGCTTCTAAACCCTGAGCTCACTTGAACTGAGTCGAAGGGTAGGAACATGACCATGAAGCGTCTTCTGATTATCGGCATCACGACCGGCGCCATCGCCTTTGCCGGGATCGCGACACACGACGCAGGCGTCCACGCACAGAGCCGGCAACTCTCGATCGTCAACGCCGACGGCGGCCACGTGGCGCTCGGCCTGGCAATCCGGCGCCTGGGGGTGTCGGGCACGTTCCTGCAGACGGCGGCGCACCCGGATGACGAACACAACCAGTTGTACGCCATGTTCACCCGGGGAATGGGCCTGCGGTCGATCGACGTCCAGACCACGCGTGGCGCGGGCGGGCAGAACGAAATCGGGCCGGAACTCTTCCAGGATATGGCGGTGCTCCGCACGTCGGAACTGCTGGCGGCGCACCGTCTCGATGGCGCCGAACAGTGGTTCATTCGGGCCATTGACTTCGGCTATTCGTTCAGCCCGGACGAGATCTACCAGAAGTGGGGACGCCGCGAGGTGGTCGCCGACTTCGTGCGTCTCATTCGCACGTTCCGTCCCGACGTGGTACTGACGATGAGCATCCAGGGGCGGGGCGGCGATCGCGCGCACGAAGCGACGGCGGTGTTGACCAGGGAAGCGTTCCGCGCGGCGGCCGATCCGACGCAATTCTCCGAACAGATCGCGCAAGGGCTTCGACCGTGGCAGGCGAAGAAGCTGTACTTCACCGGCGCGCCTGGGGCTGGCGCCATCGGCGGGCCTGGCGGTCCGCCCGCAGGCGGCGGCCGCGGCGCGGGCGCCCAGCCTCCGGCACCAGCAGCACCCACCACGCCGCCAACCGTACGGCTGGCGACGATCAACACGGGCATCTACGACCCGCTGCTGGGCCGCACGTACACCGAGATCGGGGCGGACGCCCGCAGCAACCACAAGTGCCAGGGCATGGGGCAGATGCCTTCCCTCCCAGGCAGTACCGGCCGCGGCGCGGGCCCAAGCCGCTATCAACTGGTGGACTCGACGATCCCGGGACAGACCGACAAGGACGAAACGTCGCTCTTCGACGGCGTTGATACGACGATCGCAGGTCTGGCGCAGTACGCGGGGTCAAACCCGCCCGACGCGCTGAAGACGGGGCTTGCGGCCATCGCCGATCAGGCCCGGATCGCCCAGCAGGCGTTTGATGGCGGCAACGATGGCGCGACGGCAGGCCCCATCGTGGCGGGCCTCTCGGCGCTGCGGGCGCTGCGGGCGCAACTCGGGTCGATGGGCCTTGGCGAGACGGCGCGCTACGAACTCGACACGCGCCTGTCGATCAAGGAACAGGACTACCAGAACGCGGCGCTGGCCGCCTACGGCGTCAGTTTCGAGGCGCTCGCCGATGACGGTCTGGTGATTGGCGGGCAGCCGGCCAAGATCTCGTTGCTCGTGACCAATCGAGGCGTAGCCGAGATCGCAGTGAGCGACGTGGCCGTCACCGGGTTTGACGGGCGTGCGGCGTGCACTCCCGGCCCGGTCAAGAAGGACGCGACGTTGACGTGTACCGCCGACGTCCAGATTCCAAAGACGGCGAAGCTGACGTCGCCGTACTGGACCGACGAGTACTGGAACACACCGACCCCGAAAGCCGCGTTGGACATCTACGAACCCGATGTGCCGTTTGGTGCGCCGTTCCGGCCAACGCCATTCCGCGCGGTGTTCCGGCTGAAGCTGGGAGGCGCCGAGGTCACAAGGGAATTGCCGGTTCAGTACCGCTACGCCAAGGACATCTTTGTTGGTGAGAAGCGGATTGAACTCAACGTCATACCTGCGTTCTCGGTCAAGATGACGCCGACGACGGCCGTGGTCCCGGCGGCCTCCGGGGCGGCTGCCAAGCCGGTGACGCGCGAGATCCACGTCTCGGTAACCAATGGCACCAAGGGACCGGCACAGGCCACCATCGCGCTCGAGGTTCCGCAAAGCTGGCAGGTTGTTCCGGCACAGGCACCGCTCAACTTCGTGGCCGAAGACGAATCGCTCACCGTGCGATTTGTCGTGACAGTACCGGCAACGGTCAAGCCCGGCGACTACAAGGTGCGGGCCGTGGTCACGTCGGCGGCCTCCGGTACCGATCGATTCAGCAGCGGCTATCAGGAGATTGACTATCCCCACATCGAGCGCCGCCAGGTAATCAAACCCGCCGTCACGTCGCTCAAGGTCATGAACGTCAAGGTCGCCCCCAACATCCGGATCGGCTTCATCGTGGGTGCCGGCGACCAGGTGCCGGCCGCGTTGGAGCAGCTCGGCGCCAAACTGGACTTCATCGAGCCCGACGATCTGGCGTGGGGCGATCTCAGCAGGTACGACGTGATCATGACGGGCGTCCGTGCCTACGAACGCCGGAAGGACCTTCGGGCCTACAACCGTCGCCTGCTCGACTTCGCCGAGCGCGGCGGGACGGTGATCGTGCAGTACAACAAGATGGAGTTCAACCAGGCGCAGTATGGCCCCTACCCTGCCCGGGTCAGCTCAGGCCGCGTCACCGACGAGAACGCGCCGGTGAAGGTGCTGGTCGCCGACCACCCGGTGTTCACCTTCCCGAACAAGATCGGCGAGAACACGTGGCGGGGCTGGGTGCAGGAGCGCGGTCTGTACTTCCTGGGCGAGAAGGATCCGAAATACGTGGACCTGGTACAGATGGAGGATCCGTTTCCCGACAATCCCGGCGTCAAGCTTGGTTCGCTGGTTGAAGCGAGAACCGGCAAAGGCCGGTGGCTCTACGTCGGCCTGGGCCTGTGGCGCCAGGTACCGGCGGAAGTCGAGGGAGCGTATCAGCTTCTGGCGAACCTGATCAGCCTCCCGAAGGCTCCGGCAACCGCACCAAAGACGCCGGCCAAGGCCGGGGCGCCGAAGTAGGAGGGGCCCGGATTACGGCATCACGAATTCGTGGTGCGCAGGTCGCACAGTCAGCACCGGACACGGCGCCTTGCGCACAACCTTCTCGGCCACGCTGCCAAGCAACATGTGGGCGACCGGACCACGGCCGTGCGTCCCCAGCACGATCAGATCGACGTCGTGGGCGCGGGCGTAGCGGATGATCTCGAGGAACGGATTGCCCGCAATGACCGCCGTCGTGACGCGCAGGCGTTGACGCTCCTCGTCGGTCACTATGGCACCAAGCCGCTCGGTCGCCTCTTTCTCGATCTCCTCGCGCAGGCTCGGCATCGACGCCACGTAGACCTCCGCGGCCCACGCGTGCGCCAGCAGGTCTTCCACCACGTGCACCAGGTGGAGTGACGACCCGAACGCCTCGGCCATCGCCTTGGCGTACTTCACGGCTGCTTCGGACGCCTCGCTGAAATCGGTGGGAACCAGGATGGTCTTGATGGCGAGCATGGGCACCTCCCGGAAGCCGAGGGACGGGAGCCGCGTGACGACTCCATTATCGCGCCGTCAGGATGGAAACGAAAGACATCGTCTGCGTCATTCCGGCGAACGCCGGAATCCACGCAGCGGGCGGGTCGCCGCTCGCGTGGTCGTCGGCGCCTTCGCTTGCGCACATGAGATGATGAGTGAACAATGAGTCAGAAGGCCATGCCGACCGAAACACGTCCAAAACAGCCTGTATCCTCTTCTCTGTCGCCATCCGGCGACTGGCACGTGCGCTCGACCGACGATGCACTGGCCGCACTTCACACCAGCGCCGAGACGGGGCTGTCGTCGGATAATGTGGCCCGCCTGATCGACGAGCACGGCCCTAACGAACTGGCCGAGCGCGATCAAAGAAGCGTGTGGCGGATGTTGTGGGAACAATTTTCCGCCACGATGGTCCTGCTCTTGATCGCCGCGGCGATCGCCTCGGCCGCGCTCGGCGACTTCAAGGACGCCATCGCGATCTTCATCATCGTCGTCCTGAACAGTGTGCTCGGCCTCTTCCATGAGCACCGCGCCGAACGCGCCATGGCCATGCTCAAGCGCATGGCCGTTCCCATCGTCAAGGTTCGTCGGGATGGCCGTGTGCAGGAGGTGTCCTCCCGCGATCTGGTGCCCGGCGATGTCGTGCTCCTCGAGGCGGGCAACCTGGTGCCGGCCGACTGCAGGGTGATCGAGACCGCGAACCTGCGCGTGCAGGAAGCAGCCCTCACTGGCGAGAGCGAGCCCGTCGAAAAATCCCATGACGCACTGGCCGATGTGGATCTGCCCATCGGCGATCGCGTCAACATGGTCTACATGGGCACGAGCGTCGCCTATGGCCGCGGGGTCGTGATCGCCGCCGAGACCGGCATGCGGACCGAGCTCGGGCACATCGCCGATCTGCTCCAGTCGGTTGATCGCGAACCCACGCCGCTCCAGCGGCGCCTGGATCAGTTGGGTCGTGTGCTGGCCCTGTTGGCAGTCGTGCTGGTCGGTGTCATCTTCGCGAGCGGCCTGCTGCGTGGCGAACCCCTGAAACTGATGTTCCTGACGGCGGTGAGCATGGCCGTAGCGGCCGTGCCCGAAGGGCTCCCGGCCGTCGTCACGATTGCACTGGCGCTCGGGGCGCAGCGGATGCTGAAGCGCAAGGTCGTCATCCGCAAGCTGCTCGCGGTCGAGACGCTCGGATCCGTCACGGTCATCTGCTCGGACAAGACCGGCACGCTGACCCAGAATCGCATGACCGTCTCTGTGCTCGATGTCGCGGGGCGGCGGTTGGATGTCGCCGAGACGCTGCACGGCGCGGCACAGGCGAGCGACCTCGAACCCGGTCACGCGGCCGTTCCCGACAATGACAGCGCGCTGACGTTGCTGTTGACGGGCGCCGCCCTCTGCAACGACGCCGTGCTGGCGCCGCAAGCCGATCAGCCCGCGCAACTCCACACGATTGGTGACCCCACCGAGGGCGCGCTGGTGGTGGCCGCCGCCCGCTTCCGCCTGAGCAAACCAGACCTCGACCTGTTGTTTCCCCGCGTCGCCGAGGCGCCGTTCAGTTCGGACCGCAAGCGGATGACGACGATCCATGAGATGCCGCCGACGCCGATTGGCGCGGTGCCTGGTCTCGAGCCGCTGTGGGCCAGCGGCGTCGTGCTGGCACCGCATCGCTGGATCGCGTTTACCAAAGGTGCGGTCGAGCCGTTGCTGCAGGTGTCCTCGTCTATTTGGGTCGGCGACCAGGTCACGCCGATTGATGACGGCTGGCGGACCCGCGTGATGCGCGGACACGACGCGTTGGCGCACGATGGCATGCGCGTGCTCGGCGTCGCGTTCCGCATCCTAACGGAGCCGGCGGTTGATGATCCGTCGAGCGTGGAACGGGACCTCGTGTTCGTCGGGCTCGCCGGTATGAACGATCCACCGCGGCCAGAGGTCAGGGACGCGGTCGCCACCTGCCGAACTGCCGGCATCAGGCCCGTCATGATCACGGGCGATCACCCGCTGACAGCCAAGTACGTCGCGGTACAGCTTGGCATCGGCGGCCAGGGCGCGGCGGTCGTCACCGGACAAGATCTGGCGCGCATGAGCGACGACCAGCTCCAGACGACCGTCGGCAACACGACGGTGTTCGCCCGCGTCTCACCGGAGCACAAGTTGCGGATTGTCCAGGCGCTGCAGGCGCAGGGCCAGGTGGTGGCGATGACGGGCGACGGCGTCAACGACGCGCCCGCGCTTCGGCGTGCAGACATTGGCGTGGCGATGGGCATCACAGGCACGGAGGTGTCGAAGGAAGCGGCCGACATGGTGTTAAGCGACGACAACTTCGCCACCATCGTCTCGGCGGTCGAAGAAGGCCGCGTCATCTACGACAACATCCGCAAGTTCATCAAGTACCTGCTGACCAGCAACACCGGTGAACTGTGGGTGATGCTGCTCGCGCCGCTGTTGGGTATGCCTCTGCCCCTGCTGCCGTTGCAGATCCTCTGGATCAACCTCGTCACCGACGGCCTGCCCGCCCTCGCGTTGAGCGTCGAACCGGCCGAACCCCACACGATGCGCCGCGCTCCGGTGTCGCCCACGGAAAACATCCTGGGGCGCGGACTGCTGTGGCAGATCATCTGGGGAGGTCTGGTGGTGGGCCTCACGCCGCTCGGCATGGGCTACTACTTCTTCGCCATTGGCGACACCGGGTGGCAGACGATGGTGTTTACCACCTTGACGCTGTCGCAACTGGCGTACGTGCTGGCCGTGCGATCGAGCCGCGACTCGTTCTTCAGGATTGGGGCGCTGACCAACACACCGCTCGCCCTGACGGTGGTCTTCACGTTCCTGCTGCAGTTGATGGTGACCTACGTGCCCTTCTGGCAGGACCTGCTGAAAACGCGGCCGCTCACTGCTGGCGAGCTGGGTGTCAGTCTGGCAGTCGCGACGCTTCCGTTCTGGACTGAGGAAGTCTACAAGTGGCTCCGGCGCCGGCGCCTGAGGTGATCAGGTTTCGGCATTGCGCGAACCCCACCAAATTGGTGTAGATTAGGCGACTGCCCTGTAGGAGGTGTGGACTCATGCGAACCTGCCTTGTGCGCGGCATTGCCGTTGTTGCGGTGATGCTCGCGCTGATAGTGCCTGCGTACGCGCAGGAAACGACTGCAACTATTACCGGCGTTGTGACCGACGACACGGGGGCCGTGCTTCCCGGCGTGGCGATCATCGCCAAGCACGTCCCGACCGGACGAACCTTCGAGTTCGTGTCGACGAGCACCGGCGCGTACAGCGCGACGCTGCTGCCGATTGGCGCGTACGAAGTGACATTCACCCTGTCCGGCTTCCAGCCGCTCACGATCAAGGGCATCACGCTCAACGTCAACGACCGCATCGACGTCAACGGCAAGCTCAAAGTGGGCGGCCTGGCCGAGGTCATCGAGGTCAGGGCCGAGACGATGATGGTGCAGCCGACGCCGGCCGTGCAGAACCTGGTCGACGCCAAACAGGTCCAGGAGTTGCCGCTCAATAATCGCAACTTTGTGCAGCTCGCCACCCTGGCCCCGGGTGTCTCGAGCGACCTGCCCGACGAGGTCGGCATCGGCCTGACCAGCACGGTCAGCATCTCGGTCAACGGCTCGCGCCGCAACGCGGTCAACTGGCTGGTGGACGGCGTGTCGAACGTCGACGTGGGCTCCAATATCACACTGCTCTCGACGCCGACGCTCGAGTCGATCGAGCAGTTCAAGATCATCACGAGCAGTTACGCGGCCGAGTGGCCCCGCAGCGGCGGCGGCATCGTGAACGTGATCACCAAGTCCGGATCGAAGAAGTACATGGGCGTGGCGTACGACTTCATCCGCAGCGACGCGTTCAACGCGAATTCCTGGATCCGCAACCGGAGCACCGATCCCACGGTGGCTGGCCACCCGCCGAAGCTCGACTACCAGAACTTTGGCTACACCTTTGGCGGCCCCGTGCCGAAAATGAGCGACAAGCTGTTCTTCTTCTGGTCGCAGGAATGGCGCCGCATCACGCGCGCGCCGGCGTCGCTCACGGCCACCGTGCCGGATCCGACGTGGCTCACCGATCCGACCAGTACGAACTACGTGGACCCGAGCCTGCGCGACCCGAACGCGGTGAAGCTCCTCGCGGCGTATCCGGCGCCGAATGTGCCCGGCAAGAACCAGTACCTGGTGTCGTCGCCCAACATCAATAACACGCGGCAGGAAGTCATCCGCATGGACTACGACCTGTCGTCGCGGTGGCGGTTGACGGGCCGGTATACCCACGACCTCAGCCAGACGCGCGAGCTGGGTGGCCTGTGGAACGGCATCGCGATCCCGAATATCGCGACCACCGAGACGAACGTGCCGGGCCAGGTCCTCGCACTCCAGCTCAAGACCATCCTCAGCAACAACGCGCTGAACGAGTTCTCGTATCAGAAGTCGGGCAACGTGATTTCCACGACCAACCCGTCGGACACGAAGGGCATGCGGTCCGACTATGGGATCAACATCCCTGAACTGTTCCCTGAGAACCTCACGAACCGCATCCCGGGCATCGCGGTGAGCGGGCTGTCGACGTTCAACTCGATGCAGCTGTACCACATCGAGTACGTCAACCACACGTTCACGGACAACTTCTCGCTGCAGCGGGGCAACCACGCATTCAAAGCCGGCGCCCTGATGACCTTCGAGCAGAAGAATGAGAACGCCGCCAACGTCACCCAGGGCAGCTTCTCGTTCGTGGCCTCGACCAACCCGACCCGGACGGCGTTCCAGAACTTCCTGCTGGGAAATGCCGACGGCCTGTGCACGGCCTGCAGCTATTCCGAGGCCGAGCGCGACGTGACGAACCACCTGCGCTTCAACCGCTATGAGATGTACGCGCAGGACACCTGGAGAGCGCAGAAGAACCTGACGATTGATCTGGGCGTCCGCTACTCGCTCTACCCGCCCATCACCGACGCGAACAACATGCTGGTGACCTTCGATCCGTCGTTCTACAAGGCCGCGACGGCGCCACAGTTCACCAACGCCGCCGGCACCCTGGTTGATCTCTCGACGGGTGATTGGCTCGACGGCCTGGTCATCGCCGGCAAGAACTCGCCGTATGGCAATGGCATCTACGCGTTCCAGAAGAACAGCATCCAGCCGCGCCTCGGCTTCTCGTGGGATCCGAAAAGCAGCGGCAACACGATCGTCCGCGGGGCGTTCGGGATCTACTACGACCAGCCGCTGGTCGGCATCTTCGAGCAGAACTCATTCAGCAGCCCGCCGTTCGTGAACAATATCAGCCTGACCGGCATCAAGCTCAGCAACCCGGGCGCGGGCGTCACCGGGACAACCACCGGCATGCGTGCGATCCAGGCGACGTCGCTCGACTTCAAGAACCCGCGAACGACGCAATGGAACGTGGCCATCACCCGCCGGCTGTTCTCAAAAGCCACCATCGAGGTGAGCTACGTCGGCTCGCGCGGCGACAACCTGATCCGGCCGACCAACCCCAACTTTCCGCAACCCGCCGACGTGGTGGCGCTGCAGAGCACGGTCGCTAGTGCGGTAAACGCGGCCCGACCGTTCCGATCGTACGGCACCATCACTATGCGCGAGACGACGGCCAAGAGCCGGTATCAGGGTCTGCTCTCCGCGTTCAGATGGCAGTTCGGCCAAAGCGGGACGCTCTCGGTCAACTACACGCTGAGCCACGTGAAGACCGACTCGACCAACGATCGCGACGCGATTGACATCCCGCAGAACCCGGCCAACCCGATGGCCGATTACGCGGATGCCCGCACCGACCGCCGGCACATCTTCTCGGCCTCGTACGTCTACGAGATCCCGTTCTTGCGCGACTCCCCCAACTTCGCCTTGAGAAACATTCTGGGCGGCTGGCAGGTCTCGGGCATCACCTACGTCAACTCGGGCCAGCCAGTGCCGCGCATGTCGGTTGACGTGAATAATTTCCGCCGCGGCGGCTTCGCGGATCTGGTCGGCAACCCGATGGTCGGCATGCTGTCCACCAACGGCACGCCGCCGATGTGGTTCAACCCGGCAGCCTTCGCGCCGCCCGCCGACGGCACCTTCGGCAATTCGGGCCGGGCGCCATTCCGCCAGCCCGGATTCTACAAGTGGGACATCACCCTGTCGAAGAACTTCTACCTGACCAAGGATGTCAGGCTGCAGTTCCGGGCGGACTTTATCAACGCGTTCAACCAGGTCAACTGGGCCTCCGACCCGTCGGCCACGGGCCTGGACAACACCTGCACGACCAGCATCACCTCGTGCACGGTTGCGACCGACACGTTCGGCCAGCTCATCGCGGTGCGCGCGCCGCGTGAGATTCAGTTTGGGTTGAAGCTGTTCTGGTAGGGTTCGGAAAGCGCCAGACGCCAGGTATGAGTCGAAAGGGGCCGGGGATCACGCGATCCCCGGCCCCTTTCGTTTTTTTCCTAGTCGAACTTACCGACGGCCGCTTCGACCTCGCTCAACAACCCGCCGGACTGCACCAGCGCCTTCATTGCGTTGTGGTCGTTGAACAGCGGCCGGTCCACCTCAAGATGCGCCACGTGCCGGCGGATGACCTCCCGCGCCTTAAGCGTGCCCTTGCCGGGCGTGAACGTGCGGAAATCCAGGGCCTGGGCAGCCGCCATCAACTCGATCCCGAGCACGCCGTACGCATTGTCGAGAATCTGGCCGTTCTTGAGCGCCGTGTTCATGCCCATCGAAACGAAGTCTTCCTGATCGGCCGCCGCCGGGATCGACTGAATCGATGCGGGTGCCGAGAGGATACGCTGCTCGACAATCAGGTGATCGGCCGTATACTGGCTGAGCATCAGGCCCGAGTAGAAGCCGGGTTCGTGAGCCAGGAAGGCCGGCAGGCCCTGTGATAGCGCCGGGTTGGTCAGCCGGTTGAGGCGGCGCTCAGACAGCACCGACACCATCGTGATGGCGACACCGGCCATATCCATGGGCAGCGCGACCGGCGAACCCTGGAAGTTGGCGCCGGTCAGCGTCAATCGTTGCTCGGGGATGAAGATGGGGTTGTCACCGACGCCGTTCAGCTCGATCTCGACCTGGGCGCGAGCGTACACGACGGCGTCGCGCGCGGCGCCAATCACCTGGGGCGTCGAGCGCATCGAGTAGGCATCCTGGACCTTGGTCTTCATCCTGCCCGTGGCCAGGTCGGATCCCTCGATCATCCGCATGATGTTCCGGGCCGACGCGATGGCGCCGGCAAATCCCCGCAGCGTGTGCAGCGTCGTGTTGTACGGTTTCAGGTTGCCCAGCAACGCCTCGATCGACATCGCGGCCGCGATCTCGGCCTGCCGGATCCAGCGCTGCATGTCGTGGATATGGAGCGCGGACATCCCGGTGAGCAGGTTCGACCCGTTGATGGTCGCCAGTCCGTCCCGCGCGTGCAGGCCCGGCACGGGAATTCCCGCACGCCGCATCGCCTCCGCACCAGGCCTGCGTTCACCCTGGTAGAAGGCCTCTCCTTCGCCCATCAGGAGCAGTGCCGCCTGCGCCATCGGCGCGAGATCGCCGCAGGCGCCAACCGATCCCTTCTGGCAGACCACCGGGGTCACACCCCTGTTGAGCATCTCGACCAGCGTGAGGGTGATCTCCGGCCGGCACCCGGAATTGCCGTGCGCGTGCACGTTGATGCGCCCGACCAGTGCCGCGCGCACGTGTTCGACGGGGGCCGGGTCGCCAATACCCGCCGCGTGGTTGTAGACGAGATACCGCTGAAACTCCTTCACCTGCTCGTCGTTGAGCACCTTCTCCGAAAACTCGCCGATGCCGGTGTTGGTCCCGTACATGATCTCCCGGGCAGCCAACTTCTCCTCGATCATCAGTCGGCACACTTTGATCCGTTCACGCGCGGCGGGGGCCAATTGAACCGGGGTCCCATGTCTCGCGACGCTCACCAGTTTCTCAATCGTCAGATTCGATCCGTCGAGCACGATCATGAATGCCCTCTCCTTCGCCCATCGCCCTGCCGAGTCCGAAGATGGTCGGTCCCGGGCGCCCGTGATGAAACATCAGATGGTACGTCGCCGGCGCGCCAGCGTAAAGGCCGCCTGCCGGCGTCAGCCGTCAGCCAGATACGCGTGATCGGGATTGCCCTAGCGGGCGCTGATCCACTTCGCGAGATCGCGGAAGCTCGCCGATTTGCCCTGCATCAGCAGGCCGGTCCGGAAGATCTTGCCCGCCGCCCAGACGAAGACGAGCGCAGTCGCGCTCGTCAGCACGAGCGATAGCCCCACCTGCCAGGCCGGCGGGGCCGGATGCAGGAACAGTCGCAGCAGCATCAGGAATGGTGTCGCCGGTGGGACCAGCGAGATGACGACGGCGAACAGGCTGTCGGGCGCGCGTGCGACCGTCATCCACGTCGCGATCGGAATGACGATGATGATGACGACAGGTGTCATCAGGCTCTGCGCGTCCTTGAGATCCGAGCAGGCTGCGCCAATCGCGCCGTAGAACGAGCCGAACAGGAGCACTGCGAGGCACAGGAACACCACGAACCAGATCAGGAGCCTCGCCGTAATGATGTCGCCGTATCCCTGGGTCACCGCCACGGCAATGGCACCACACAAGTAGGTGCCAGCGAACACGAGTGTGACGCCGGAGGCACCGACCAGTTTGCCCAGCATGAACTCGAAGGGGCTGAGCGACCCCAACATGACCTCGCTGATCCGGCTCATCTTCTCTTCGAGCACGGTGGTCATCAGTTGGGGCGTCGCGGTCATCACCGAAATGAGCATCAGGAACATCAGTCCGGCCGGAATCCCGAAGGTCCTGATCACGTCCACGGTGTCCGCCTGCTTCAGTTGGCCCGTCGCGTCGCGGACGAAGAGTCCACGCTCGGTCGCCTTAACCGGTCTGACAAGCTTCGAGACGACGACCGGATCCACGCCGGCCATCCTGAATCGCTCGGCCTGCACGATGCGCGTGACCGCGGCCTCGATCCATCGTGGCAGCAGCGTGTAGGTCGGATGATTGGAGTAGTAACCGAGCGCGCGGTCCGCCGACCCGTCCGACGCCAGGATCGACTCCCCGATTTCGACGAAGGCGAACAACTCCCGGGACGTCACGCGCCCGGAGAGTTCGACCCGGATCTGATCCAGCGACCGCGACCCCGCATCGACCTTGATGGGAACAAACGAGGGCCCGCCCCTGCCCGTTGCTGCCGTCGCGTTGTACTCGGAGGCGGCCCGATCGAGAGCCGCGAACAGCTTCCCCGACTGGTCGACGACGGCAAAGACCCGCGTCTCGGTGTCAACCTGATCCATGGCGCGCCGCTGCATGAACATGATGCCGCCCATGAGCACCGGCATGAGCAGCAGGCCAATCACGAACGCCTTGGTCCGCACGGTCAACTGAAACTCGGAGGAGGCGACAAGGCCGATTTTCGAGAACTTCATGCGCGGCCTCCCGTTGACGGTGACACGTGCTCGGGCCCGGGCCTGGCAATTCTCACGAAGATGTCCTGCAGCGACGGCCGGGTCACCTCGAAGTAGGTGACGCTGGTCTTCGACGACAGTTGTTGGAGCAGTCGCTGTGGGTCGCCCTGGATGCGGACTTCCTGCATATTTCCGTAATCGTTGACGGATTCAATCCCAGGAAGACCGGCGAGCGCTTGCCGGCCGGCTTCGGTGCGGACTCGGATCGTATCGGCGCCGTAGGCGGCCTGGATCTCGGCGAGTGTGCCATCGAGCACCTTGCGGCCCTTGAAGATCATGAAGATGCGATCACACATCCTCTCGGCCACGCTCATATCGTGCGTGCTGAGCACGACGGTCGTGCCCCGTCGCCGCAAGTCGAGCATCGCATCCTTCAGGACGTCGGCATTGACCGGATCGAGTCCCGTGAACGGCTCGTCGAGGATCGCGAGGTCGGGTTTCGACACCACGGCCGCCATAAACTGGACCTTCTGCGCCATGCCCTTCGACAACGCGTCGATGCGCCGATCGGCCCAGTCGACCAAGTCCATCGCCTTCAGCCATTCACCAATCGACGTGTCGACTTCGGCCGCGCTTCGCCCCTTGAGCCGCCCGTAGTAGCGCAGCAGGCGGCGCACGGTCATCTTCTTGTACAGCCCGCGTTCTTCCGGCAGGTAGCCGACCCGATCGCGCGCAGCGGCTGTACCGTCGTCACCAAGCACCTCGACGCGGCCCTGGTCCGGCAGCAGGATACGCATGATCATGCGCAGCGTGGTGGTCTTGCCCGATCCGTTCGGCCCGATGAAACCGTAGATGCAGCCGGTCGGAACTTCGAGCGAGACGGTGTCGACAGCGGTCACCTCGCCAAAGCGCTTGGTGACGTCGCGGAGGCTGATGGCAGTATCCATATCAGTTCTTGAACAGATCGTCGAAGGCGCTGCGAGCCGGTGTCTGCCGCACGGACCCCGTCTCGCGTTCGACGGTCGTGCGGGCCTCGAACAGCTCGCAGAGGTTGAAGGCGTCTTTGGGCGCCACGCGTGCGGTGATCGGCTGCATGCACTCGAATCTGGCCGCCGGGTTGAACGATTCACACTGCGCGCAGCAGTGCAGCGGTGACGCGCACTTCGCGCACTTCGCGCTCGACAACACGCTGCCGTCGGTCACGTGGCCGCAACGATAGCACCGTACGGCGGTGCGGAATCCGGGCATGTTGGGCGTGCGCGGACCTTCCGGGCGGTCCGCCGACCGCGGTTTGGCGGTTCCGCTGTCGCCGGTTTTCGGCCGGGCGTGTTCCCGGTCGCGCGAGCCGTCGTCCTGGTAACCGCGCTGGCGGTATTTCCGATCACTCATGACACGAACTCCCTGTCGATCCTCAGAAGAGGAGAAGACGTGCGCGACAGTGGCACACGGAAGCTGGCATGGTCTCGGGGGCGGGCGACGGCAGGAGCCGCAGCATCAGACTGCCCCATCGCGGCTCACTGTATCACAGGGATTCTCGCAGTCGGAGGGCGGCCTTCACGCGCACTCGCGCGAGTGCCAGCCGCCACGCCGGTCCAACCGGCCGTTGCCGAACTGGTGGCCACCGCCTGAGCAGGTCGCGCAACGCGTTCGGCGAGGGCTCGCCAGGGCGGGTCTACACCGCGACGAAGGCGGTGTGCCACGCGGCGTTCTGCTCGCCCGACTGAATCATCTGCGCCACGTTGACGATGATCGAGCTGCCGCTGCGCTTGATGGCGAAGCGATCCATGTTGCGGGTGGCACGCCCGCCGACGTAGGTGCCGTCGGGACTGTAGACCGAGTCGTGCTTGCTGCACTCGAACCGCAGGTCGGCCTGGCGCCAGCGCACGGCGGCGTTCTGGTGCGGGCACGACAGGTTGAAGGCCATGACCTTTCCCTGAAACCGCACGATGATGACCGCGTTCTCGCGGTCGATGGTCACGCCGTCACTGGCGGGGACCGGGTACGTAATCTCGTCGCCTGAGCGTCCAAGGGAGTCGCCCAAGGCTATGGGGAGTTCGGCGGCCGCAGCGATGCCGCGGCTCCCCGCGACCAGGCCCGCGGCCAGCATGGCCACCTGGCGGATGAAATCCCGGCGTGGGTTGACACATGAACACGGGTCGCACCCGTGGGAGGCAGACGTCATGTCACTCACCTCCGCCAAACAGCATCATCAGATAGCTGATACCCGAAACGACCATCGACGTGGTGGCGATGGCCCGGTGAACCATGCGCTGGTGGTAGTAGTTGTCGACGCCGCCTCTGAGGCTGGGCCGCATGGCGCCAGAAACCGCGAAGCCGGCGTCGGCGGCGAGCATCGTGATTCCGTGCAGCATCCGCCGGCCCCGATGGTTCGGATCCTTGCGGCCGTCCCACAGATTCCAGACGCCGGTGACGGTGTTGACCGCGAACAGGCTCCCGATCGACATCCCCAGCGTGCGGTGCACCGATTGCAGCGACGACGTGATATTGACGGGATACGCGTACATGTACGCGCCAACCCAGTACTCCGCGACAAACAGCGGGATCGTCGTGTAGCTGGCGATCTTGTGGATCTTGTTCCTGATCTTGTAGGCGTCGCTGTACTCGACGGCAATCGCGCGTCGCCTCCCGGTGGTGGCCTGGTCCGCCGCCTCGGCTGCGCCGACATTCGTGGTGCCAATCGAGGGCATCGAGAGCCGTGGTGCCGGAGCGACGCTCGTCGCCGCCCAGTTCACCGCCCAGGGACTGCCGCGCATCGGCACATCGGCGCAGGGTTGCCAGGTCGATCGGGCGAACTCATCATCGGCGGATGCCGGCAAGACGCCCCCAAGTACCGCGACGACGATCGCGATCGGAAATACGTGACGCATAGATGACTCCGAGGTCAGAGGGAGGGGGTTTACCGATTCTGCAGGGCGCCGCCAAGCACCCAGTTCCTGATCATCGTCGACTTGGTCGCCCGGTCGCCGCTCAGCAAGCCGTACATCGAGCCACCAGATCTCGTGGCGACGACCAACCGGGAACTGGCATTACCGGCGACAACGGCACGCATGACGGCTGTATAGGACGACAGGTCGTATCCAGCCGAGGGGCTTCTGCTGCCGTGGCATCGAACGCAATCGCCATCAAGAATGGGTTTGACGTCCTGGGTATACGCCGGGGTCGTCCCGGCCGGAGGCGCGACGACGGTGGTTGGTGACGTGGGAGAAGCGGACGAATCGAACGTGCCCGCAGCACACGCGGACGCGAGCGCAGCCGCCGCCACGGGCACAACCAAACATGCCAATAGGCATCGTGTCTTCATTGGGGCCTTCGGTGCATCAGCGATTGATCAGTATCTACCCAGCCTTGCAAGTGTGGTGCCTGCCGCCTCACGTTGTGATCGTGTGCCCGTACCTGAATTATCGCACGCTGGGCAAGCCGGCCACCGATCCGGTCCGTGCTCACCAGATGACAATGTGTGATCGTCTGAGTACAGCGTGGGGTACGCAGACACCACGTCCATCGGGCGCGTGCGCATGAACGATCGTTCATTGAAAACGCATCGATCCAGTGTTTCGGTACGCAGCGGCCGCATCGTTGTAGTAGGCTAAGAATCTGGGGTTGGGCCCCAACAATTTAACCAATGTCTCAGATCTTTCATCCGAGTGCGAACAGCATCGCCCGGATCATGCTCACGGTCACGGTTGTGCTGGTCGCGACAAGCGGCTATCTGGTCTATGAACTCGGCCGTTCGCCGTACGTCACGCGAGCCTACGAAGCGCGGCAGCAGCCCATCCAGTTCAGCCACGAACGGCATGTCGGCGGTAACGGTCTCGATTGCCGCTATTGCCATACCTCGGTCGAGACATCCGCGGTGGCGGGCATCCCGCCGACCAAGGTCTGCATGAACTGTCACTCGCAGATCCTCTCGTCCAGTTCGTACCTGGAGCCGGTGCGCGCGAGCTTCCGAACTGATCAATCCATCCAGTGGGTCAAGGTGCACGACCTGCCGGATTTCGTGTATTTCAACCACGGCATTCACGTGAACAAGGGCGTCGGGTGCACGACGTGCCACGGCCAGGTGGACCAGATGCCGCTGATGTGGACGGTCACGACGCTCCAGATGGAGTGGTGCCTCGACTGTCACCGGAACCCGGAAAAGTACGTGCGCCCGCGTGGTGCCGTCTTCAGGGTGGACTATCAGCCGCCGGCCGACCAGATGGCACTTGGCCGGAAGCTCGTGCAGGACTACCAGATCCAGACGCTCACCAGTTGTTCCACCTGCCATCGGTAAGACCACTTCCAGCAGACGCATGAGCGAACACCACGATCGCGACCACTCGCCGCAGCAGACCGCTCCGATGTCAGGCGGCCGTCAGGAATACTGGCGCAGCCTCGAGGAGCTGGCCGACACCGAGGAGTTTCAGCACTGGCTCCACCGTGAATTTCCTGAGCAGGCGTCCGAATTCACCGATCCGGTTGGCCGGCGGCAGTTCCTTCGGCTGATGGGCGCGTCGCTGGCGCTGGCGGGCGTGACCGCGTGTACCAAGCAACCGGCCGAAGCGATCGTCCCCTACGTCCGCCCGCCCGAAAACTTCGTGCCCGGCAAGCCGTTGTTCTTTGCGACGGCCGTCACGCTTGGCGGGGTCGCCACCGGGGTACTGGTCGAGAGTCACGAGGGGCGGCCGACCAAGATTGAAGGCAGTCCAGAACACCCGGCCAGCCTGGGCGCCACCGACCTGTTTGCGCAGGCGTCGATTCTCTCGCTCTACGATCCCGACCGTTCCCAGACGTTGTCGTATCGGGGAGATATTCGCACGTGGAGCGCGTTTCTCGGGGCGGTCCGGAGCGCGCTCGAATCGGTGCGCGCGGCCCGAGGCAAGGGTCTTCGCATCCTGACCGAGACGTGTACGTCCCTCACGCTCGCGCGCCAGTTGCAGGCGCTTCTGGCGGAGTTCCCGGCAGCCAGGTGGCACCAGTACGAGCCAGCCGGTCGCGACGAGGTCCGCGCCGGTGCCAGGCTCGCCTTCGGGTCTGCGGTCGACACCCGTTATGTCGTCGACAAGGCCCGGGTGATCGTGTCGCTCGATGCCGACTTCCTTGGTGTGATGCCAGGGTCGGTGCGCTACACGCGCGACTTTTCGGCGGTGCGCCGGGTGCGCGGCGGTCACGTCGAGATGAACCGTCTGTATGCGGTGGAAAGCGCGCCCACCAACACCGGGGCGAAAGCGGATCACCGCCTGGCGGCGAAGCCGAGTGCCATGATCACGATCGCCCGCACGCTGGCGGCGGCCATTGGTGTGATTGGTGTGACGCCAATGATGCTGCCGGCCGAATCGCAGCGCTTCGTCGAGGCGGCAGCCCGCGATCTCGCCGCGAACAAGACTGCCTCGCTGGTGGTGGCCGGTGACGAGCAACCCGCAGCGGTGCACGTCCTGGCTCATGCCATCAACCAGGCGCTCGGCAACGTCGGCCAGACGGTTCTGTATTCCGATTCGATCGAAGCCAATCCGATCGATCAGATGGCCTCTCTACGCGAACTGATCGCCGACATGCAGGCGGGCGCCGTGAGCGGTCTGCTGATCCTCGGCGGCAATCCGGTCTATAGCGCCCCGGCAGATCTGAAGTTTGGTGAGGCGCTGCAGCGGGTCGCGTTCTCGGCTCACCTGAGCCTCTACGAGGACGAAACCTCGGCCGCCTGCCAGTGGCACATCCCCGAAACGCACCCGCTCGAAGCGTGGAGCGACGCCCGCGCATGGGACGGAACGGTGACGATCCTGCAGCCGCTCATCTCGCCGCTCTACGGCGGCAAGTCCGCGCACGACGTGGTCGCGGGATTATCGGCATCCCCGGGCCGCGGCGGCTACGACCAGGTGCGCGACACATGGGAGCTGTTTGCGGATCAAGCCGGGATCGTTGATTTCGAGGCCTTCTGGCGCAAGTCCGTGCATGATGGCACCGTGGCCGGCACCACGCTTGCGCCAAAGCTCGTCACGTTGGGTGATGTCGCCAAGACGATTGGCTCACAACCGTCGACCAGTGCCGGACTGGAGTTGGTCTTCCGGCCCGACCCCACCGTGTACGACGGCCGCTTTGCCAATTCGGGCTGGCTCCAGGAACTCCCCAAGCCGTTCAGCAAGATCACGTGGGACAACACGGTTCAGTTGAGCCCGGCCACGGCCGCCAGCCTCGGCATGGGCAACGAGGATGTCGTCGACGTCACGGCGAACGGGCGGACGGTGCGGGGGCCGGTCTGGGTCGTTCCGGGTCAGGCCGATGGCGTGGTGACGGTGCACCTGGGGTACGGCCGCACGCACGCCGGGCGCGTCGGTAACCGGGTCGGCTTCAACGCCTACCAGCTCCGAACGAGCGACGCAGCCTGGGCCTCGATCGGCGTCACGCTTGCCAGGACCGGCGGGCGCTACGCGGTGGCCAGTACGCAACTGCACCATGACATGGCCGGCCGACCGCTCATCCGGTCGGCGTCGCTGGAGGAGTTCCGGAATAACCCCGACGTCGTGAAGGCCGAGGAACCGGAGCCGCCAGCAACGCTCACGCTCTATCCCGAGCACGAGTACAAGGGCTACGCCTGGGGGCTCGCCATCGACATCAATTCGTGCACGGGCTGCAACGCCTGCGTCGTCGCCTGCCAGTCGGAAAACAACGTGCCGGTGGTGGGCAAGGAGCAGGTGGCCAAGGGTCGCGAGATGCAGTGGATTCGCGTGGACACGTATTACAAGGGCCACCCCGACGCGAACCCCGAGGCCTATCACCAGCCGGTGATGTGCCAGCAATGCGAGAACGCGCCCTGCGAGGTGGTCTGCCCGGTCGGCGCCACGCTGCACAGCGACGAAGGTCTGAACGACATGGTCTATAACCGCTGTGTCGGTACGCGGTACTGCTCCAATAACTGCCCCTACAAGGTGCGGCGCTTCAACTTTCTGCTCTACCAGGATTGGGACACGCCCACGCTCAAGATGCAGCGCAACCCCGACGTGTCGGTGCGCAGTCGGGGCGTGATGGAAAAGTGCACGTATTGCGTGCAGCGAATCACGCGCGCCAAGATCGACAGCGAGAAGGAAGACCGCAAGGTCCGCGATGGGGAGATCGTCACGGCATGCGAACAGGTCTGCCCGGCCCAGGCGATTGTCTTCGGCAACATCAACGACCCGGAGAGCCGCGTCGCGAAGTTGCGGGCCGAGTCGCTGAGCTACTCGCTGCTCGGGGAGCTGAACACGCGTCCCCGCACGACGTACCTGGCGGCGCTGAAAAACCCGAACCCGGCGTTTGGGATTAGAGACACGGACGAAACAAGTAGCAAGAAGTCAGTAGCAAAACGACGAAAGCGAGAACGCATCCCTGCTCCTTGATTCTTGATGCTTGTTCCTTGCTTCTGACATGGATGACGGAATGTCCGACGATACCAACGTGATGCCGACTTCGGGTGCCGCGGGCCACGAACCGCGGCCGGCGTTCATCGCGCCGGGCCATTCGTTCGCGACGGTCACCGACAAGATCAGCTCGATCGTCCTGACGCAGAAGTTCTCAGTGGGCTGGTTGGCCGGGCTGACCGTCTCGTCGATGCTGGCTGCACTGCTGCTTGTGTCGGTCGGTTACCTGTTCACCAAGGGCATCGGCATCTGGGGCAACAACATCCCGGTCGGCTGGGCATTCGACATCACGAATTTCGTCTGGTGGATCGGCATCGGCCACGCGGGCACGCTTATCTCGGCCATCCTGCTGCTCCTGCGTCAGCAGTGGCGCACTTCGATCAACCGGTTCGCCGAGGCGATGACGCTGTTTGCCGTCGCCTGCGCCGGCATGTTCCCGCTGATTCATGTCGGCCGCCCGTGGCTGGCCTACTGGCTGCTGCCCATCCCGAACACGATGACGGTCTGGCCGCAGTTCAGGAGTCCGCTGATCTGGGACGTGTTTGCCGTCTCGACTTACGCCACCGTGTCGTTGCTCTTCTTTTTTGTGGGTCTCATCCCCGACCTCGCCACGTTGCGCGATCGCACACCGTCGAAGATCGGACGGGTGATCTACGGCATCTTCGCGATGGGCTGGCGGGGCTCGGCCATGCACTGGCACCGCTACGAGACGGCCTACCTGCTGCTGGCCGGCCTGGCGACCCCACTGGTGGTCTCGGTGCACACGATCGTGAGCTTCGACTTCGCGGTCTCGCTCATCCCGGGCTGGCATACGACGGTGTTCCCGCCGTACTTCGTCGCCGGCGCCATCTACTCGGGATTTGCGATGGTGCTGACGCTGGCGATTCCGATCCGGGCGATTTACGGACTCGGCGACTTTATTACGAAGCGGCATCTCGACGTGATGGCCAAGGTCATGTTGTCGACGGGCCTGATCGTGGCGTACGGCTACTTGATGGAAGCCTTCATCTCCTGGTACAGCGGCAACATCTACGAACGCTCAACCATGTGGAACCGCATGACCGGACCGTACTGGTGGGCGTACTGGAGCCTGATCCTCACCAACGTCGCGATCCCGCAATTGCTGTGGGCCAGGCGGGTGCGGGCCAATGTCGTGGCACTCTGGATGCTGTCGATCGTCATCAATATCGGGATGTGGCTCGAGCGCTTCGTCATCATCGTGACGAGCCTGCACCGGGATTTCCTGCCCTCGTCGTGGGGCATGTACCGGCCGTCGTTCTGGGATTGGTCGACCTTCGTCGGCACGCTTGGGTTGTTTTTGACGCTGCTGTTCCTGTTTATCCGCTTCCTGCCGATGATCTCGATTTTCGAGATGCGCACCATGGTGCCGGGAGCGCGGGTGGAGCGACACGGAGAGTAGGGATGCCCGCCTTCGCCCGCGGATTGTCAACGGGCTTCGGCGGGCAAGCGGGATTGGGGATTCGGGGGGAGCCCGCAGGCGCGGGTGTTCGTGTCGGTGGGAGGACGGCTTCCAAAGCGGCCCCTCGAACCAAGCCGACAGCGAAGTCCTGAGCGAAGTCGAAGGGCGTCAGTTTGCAAAACCTGCCGTGAGGGCCAAGACAGGCAGGGGGATCGGGGCCCCGGATCGTAAGGTCGGCGTCACGTCCCGGCAAGGCGCGTTTTGCGGGCTTGCGTGAGCGGGGACGCGGAGGAACTGTCATCCCGCAAGCGCGAGGCTGCGCGCAGAGAGCAAGAAGAGGGAGTTCGGGATACGACTATGGCTGAACAACCGCTCTACGGCCTGATGGCCGAATTCGAGAGTCCGACCGCGTTGGTCGCCGCGGCCCACAAGGCGCGCGAGGCCGGCTACCGGAAGATGGATGCGTACTCCCCGATCCCCATCGAGGAGCTGCACGAGGCTCTCGGGTTACCGACGACGAAGCTCCCGATGCTGGTCGCAGGCGGCGCGCTCGTCGGCGCGCTGACGGGATTCGGTCTCCAGGTGTGGGCGTCGACGGTGGCATACCCCATCAACATCGGCGGACGGCCGCTGTTGAGTTGGCCGTCGTTCATCCCGCCGACTTTCGAAACAGCCATCCTGTTTGCGGCCTTGGCGGCGGTATTCGGGATGCTGGCCCTCAACGGTCTGCCGATGCCCTATCACCCGGTGTTCAACGCTACGCGGTTCGTCATGGCCAGCCGCGATCGGTTCTTCCTCTGCATCGAGGCGCGGGATCTGAAATTCGATCTGGCGGCGACGCGCCAGTTCCTCCAGGGGTTGGCTCCGCGCGAGGTGTCCGACGTTGAGAACTAGCACGACGCTGGCATTGTTGGCGGCGGGCCTGCTGATGGCCGGCTGCCGGCAGGACATGCACGACCAGCCAAAGTTCAAGCCGTACGCGAAGAGTGATTTCTTCGCCGACCAGCGATCAGCCCGGCCGCTGGTCGACGGCACCATCGCGCGCGGACAGCTGCGAGACGACGAACTGCTCGAGACGGGCAAGGTGGCAGGTAAGCCATCCGACCTGTTTCCGTTCCCCATCACGGCGTCCGTGCTGGAACGCGGTCACGATCGCTACGACATCTACTGTTCACCGTGCCATGGACGGACCGGCCAGGGCGACGGCATGATCGTGCGGCGAGGCTATCGCCGGCCGCCCTCGTTTCATCAGGATCGCCTCAGGCAGGCCGCGCCCGGATACCTCTTCGATGTGACGTCGCGCGGGTTCGGTGCGATGCCCGACTACGCGACGCAGGTGCCGGCACACGATCGGTGGGCGATAATCGCCTACCTGAGAGTCTTGCAGCGGAGCCAGCGGGCCACGCTGGCCGACGTGCCCGAGCGAGATCGGCGGCAGCTCGAGGCGGCAGGCAAACGCGAACCACGACAGCCGCAGTAGGTGGCTCAGAGGATCCCGGGCCACACCGTGGGGTTGAGGAAAGGCCTGGGCGCGGGGATTGGAACCGGACAGTAACGACATGCACGACGCGACGTACACACCACCCGCCAGTCTCGACGCGCTGCGCCGGCGGTCGCTTATTATCGGGATCGTCGGCCTGGTCGCCTCCGGGGCCGGCGGGTTCATCAACCCGAATCAGTTTCTGCACTCGTACCTCCTGGGATTTCTGCTGTGGCTCGCCGCCGCGCTCGGCGGCCTGGCATTGACAATGCTGCAGCACATGAGCGGCGGCGGATGGGGTGTGGTGCTCCGGCGGATCTTCGAGGCCGCGGCCCGAACGCTGCCCTGGATGGCCCTGTTCTTCGTGCCGATCGCGTTGGGCGCCACCCGCCTCTACCCGTGGACTGACGCGGCCCGCGTCGCGGCCGATCACGTGCTGACGGAAAAGGCCCTGTACCTGAACCTGCCGTTTTTCTACGCGCGTGCCGTGCTGTATTTCGCGGTGTGGTGCGGCCTCGCCTGGTTCCTGACGAAGTGGTCGGCCGAGCAGGATGTGACCGGCGCCCCGGATCTGCAGCGGCGGATGCGGGCAATGAGCGCCATCGGCCTGGTCGTTTACGTGTTGACGATGACGTTTGCGTCGATTGACTGGGGCATGTCGCTCGAACCGCACTGGTTCTCGACGATGTACGGGTTCCTCTTTATCGGCGGTCAGGCCCTGATGGGACTCTCGATCGCCATTGTCATGGCGAGGCGGTTGTCACTCGAGCCGCCGATGTCGGGCGTCTTCAACGCGGGGCACTTCCACGATTTCGGCAAGCTGCTGTTCGCGTTCACGATGGTGTGGGCGTACCTGTCTTTCTCGCAGTTCCTGATCATCTGGTCGGCGAATCTGCCCGAGGAAATTCCGTGGTACATCCACCGGATGCACGGCGGGTGGCAGTCGATCGGGATCGGGTTGATGCTCTTCCACTTCGCCGTACCGTTCGTAGTGCTCGTGAATCGGAAGGCCAAGCGGAACTCCGCGATCCTGGCCGGCATGGCGCTGTGGATGATCGCGGTGCGCTTCCTCGATCTGTTCTACATCATCGGGCCTGAGGCCTACCCGGATGGATTGCGCCTCCACTGGCTCGATGTCGCGACGGTGGTCGGCATCGGCGGCGTCTGGATGGCGCTCTTCGCGGCGAACTTGAAGGGCCGCCCGTTGCTGCCGCTCAAGGATCCGGAACTAGCGAGCGCGCTGCGGGGACCGGAGGGGCACTAGAGAAACGGTCATGACAGAAAACAAGCGAGACGAGGGACGGTCGGAGAGCACGGCGTACGAGACCCGGGATATCAAGGTCCGCCCGCTGGTCGGGTTTGCCGCGGGCCTCGCCGTGTTGATCATCTTCTCGTTTCTCGTCGTCCTGTGGGTCTTCAGGTTGTTCAGTTCGCAGCACGCTGCGCAGGACGCGCAGGCGGCCCCCTCGTCAAGTGCGCGCCCGACCGCCGCCGCCCCGGCTGACGAGCAGTTGAAGTGGCCGGAACCCCGTGTCCAGAGCCGCCCGGCCGATGATCTCAAGGCGCTGCGCGAGGGAGAAGACGCATCGCTCACGACCTACGGCTGGGTCGATCGCGCGGGCGGCGTGGTCCGCGTGCCGATTGACGTGGCCATGCAGCTGATACTGAAGGAAGGGCTGCCCGCACGTCAGCCCGCGACGGTCTCTCCGGCGGCGGGCTCGCCCGAAACGGGCTCGTCGGCTCGGGTCATTGCGCCGAAAGGCGCGGGAAAGAAGCAGAAGTCGCCATGAAGTCCCTGATTGCCGTTCTCGCGCTCGGGCTGACGCTGGCCAGCGCCCAGCCACCCCGCTTCACGGGCGGCGGTCTGCCCCGGGAGCAAGGGATGACCGGTCCCGGCACGCCGTCAGAGCTGGTGCCGGACATTCTCGCAAAAGTCGGCGTCGACCAGAAGCTGAACGCCCAGGTGCCACTCGATCTCGCCTTCCGGGACGAGTCCGGCCGTCCGATCAGGCTGGGCGACTACTTCGGCAAAAAGCCCGTCGTCCTGATGCTTGTCTACTTCGAGTGCCCGATGCTTTGCACGCAGGTGCTCAACGGCGCGGTCGCCGCGATGAAGATGCTCAACTTCACGATCGGCGACGAATACGACGTGGTCACAGTCAGCTTCAATCCGAAAGAAACGCCGGCGCTCGCGCAGTCGAAGAAGACGACGTATGTGGCGAAGTACGGGCGGCCGCCGGCCACGACCGGCTGGCACTTCCTGACCGGCGACGAGCCAGCCATTGCATTGCTGGCAAGCGCCGTGGGCTTCCGCTACACCTTTGATCCGACGACGCAGCAGTACGTGCACACCACCGCGATCATGGTGCTGACGCCGCAAGGCCGCGTTTCGAAGTACTTCTTCGGGATCGACTATCCGCCCAAGGATCTCCGCCTGGGCCTGATCGAAGCGTCCAACGGCAAGATCGGCAACCCGGTTGATCAGTTGCTGCTCTATTGCTACCACTACGATCCACATACCGGGAAGTACAGCATGATGGTGCTGAACGTGCTCCGGTTGGCGGGCCTCGCGACGGTCGCGCTTATTGGCGGCTTCATTGCAGTGATGTGGAGCCGGGATCGACGGAAACTGAAACACGCCGTGGCCAGCGTGCCGCCGGTGACGCGGTAATCGCGTATGCCTCAGACGCAGCTGCTTCCGGAACAGGCCTCCACGATGGCGCCCCGCGTGGATGCCTTGTACTTTTTCCTGCTCGCCGTCGCGGCATTCTTTACGCTGCTCATCGCGGGCCTGGTCATCTACTTCGCGTTCAAGTACCGCCGCAGGTCGAAGAATGAAGCCGGCGTGCCCATCCACGGTTCCATCTGGCTGGAAGCGACGTGGACGATCATCCCGATCATCATTGTCCTGGTCATCTTCGGCTGGAGTTCGAGCATCTTCTTCTCGATGGCGCGGCCGCCGGCCAAGACGCTCGACGTCTATGTGGTCGGCAAGCAGTGGATGTGGAAGTTCCAGCATCCCGATGGCCACATGGAAGTGAACGAATTGCACGTGCCGGTGGGCGTGGACGTCAAGCTGACGATGACGTCACAGGACGTGATTCACGACGTGTACATCCCGAACTTCCGGCTCAAGGCCGACGTCCTGCCGGGTAAGTACACGCACATGTGGTTCAAAGCCACCAAGCCGGGTAAGTATCACCTCTTCTGCGCGGAGTACTGCGGCACGAACCACTCGGGCATGGTCGGGTGGATTACCGTCCAGGAGCGGGCCGAGTACGAGCAGTGGCTCGCCGGGAGCAGCGGCCAGGGCACGACGATGGCCCAGGCGGGAGAGAAGCTGTTCAAGGACCTGGCCTGCTCGTCATGTCACCAGACCGACACAATCGGCCGGGGACCGACGCTCGTCGGCTTGTACGACAACAAGGTCACCCTCGACAACGGGTCGACCGTGATGGCCGACGACGCGTACCTGCGAGAGTCGATTACCAATCCGCGGGCGAAAGTGGTCGCGGGTTTCCAGCCCGTGATGCCGTCGTTCCAGGGCCTCGTCAGCGAAGAAGGCCTGCTGCAAATACTGGAGTACATCAAGTCGCTGCGGACCACGCCCTCGAACGCGACCGGGGTTGTTCCCCCACCTGCTCCCGCGATCCCAGCGAAGAAGTAAGCCTATGGATACCGCCGCCACGCCGCATTCGAACTACCTGACCGACGGTTACAGCTTGAAGTCGTGGCTCCTGACCCGCGACCACAAGCGCATCGGGCTGCTGTACCTGTTCAGTGTCACCGCCTTCTTTCTGCTCGGCGCGTTTTTCGCCGGGATCATCCGCCTGGAGCTGCTGACGCCGGCCGGCGACCTGGTCTCGTCGGACATTTATAACCGGCTCTTCACGATGCACGGCGTCGTGATGATCTTCTTCTTCCTGATCCCGTCGATTCCGTCGGTGCTCGGCAACTTTCTGGTGCCCATCATGATTGGCGCCAAGGATCTCGCCTTTCCGCGTCTCAACCTGCTGAGCTGGTATCTGTACACGTTCGGCGGGCTCTTCACGCTGTGGGCCCTGGTGACGGGCGGCGTGGACACGGGCTGGACCTTCTACACGCCGTACAGCAGCTCGTTCTCGAACTCGAATGTCGCGCTGGTAATAGTCGGCATTTTCATTAATGGTTTCTCGTCGATCCTGACCGGCCTCAACTTCATCGTCACGATCCACAAGATGCGCGCGCCCGGCATGACCTGGTTCCGGATGCCGCTTTTCGTCTGGGCCCACTACGCGACCTCGCTCATCTTCGTCCTGGGGACGCCGGTCATCGCCATCACGCTCCTGATGGTCGGCGCCGAGCGGGTGCTGCACCTGGGCATCTTCGACCCGAAACTGGGCGGCGACCCGGTGCTCTTCCAGCACCTGTTCTGGTTCTATTCACACCCGGCCGTCTACATCATGATCCTGCCGGCCATGGGCGTCGCAAGCGAGTTGGTGGCCGCCTTTTCACGCAAGGCGATTTTCGGCTACGAGTTCGTGGCCTTCTCGAGTCTCGCGATCGCGGTATTCGGCTTCCTCGTCTGGGGCCATCACATGTTCGTCAGCAGCGAGTCGGTGTACTCGGCAATGGCGTTCTCGCTGCTCAGTTTCCTGGTCGCGATCCCGTCGGCGGTCAAGGTCTTCAACTGGTCCGCGACGATGTACAAGGGCTCGATCTCGTTTGAAGCACCGATGCTGTACGTGTTCGGGTTCATCGGTCTGTTCATGATCGGCGGGCTGACGGGCTTGTTCCTGGCGGCGATCGCGGTCGATGTGCACGTCACCGACACGTACTTCGTCGTGGCGCACTTCCACTACATCATGGTCGGGGGCGCCATCATGATGTACATGGGCGGTCTGCACTTCTGGTGGCCCAAGATCTTCGGCAAGCTCTACAACGAGTTCTGGGCTCAGGTGGCGGCGGTGACGATCTTTGTCGGCTTCAACCTGACGTTCTTCCCGCAGTTCATCGTCGGTTACCTCGGCATGCCGCGCCGCTACCATGCGTATCCGCCGGAGTTCCAGTTGTGGAACATCCTCTCGACCGCCGGCGCCACTGTGCTGGCGGTGGGCTACGCGATGCCGGCGTTCTACCTGCTGCACTCGCTCTTCAAGGGCAAGCGTGCGCCGTCGAACCCGTGGGGCGCGAAGGGGCTCGAGTGGGAGACCACGTCGCCGCCGCCGACCCATAATTTCGAAACGCCGCCGGTGGTGACCGAACCGCCATACAACTACGCGAAGTGAGGACGTGATGTCGGGCACGCACTCAGACGAACCCTCGGTCCTCCAGCACCACTTCGACAATCTCGGACAGCAGTTCGAGGCGTCGGCGCTCGGGATGTGGGTGTTCCTGGTGACCGAAGTCCTTTTCTTTGGAGGGCTGTTCACGGCCTACATGGTCTACCGGATGACGTACCCGGAGGCCTTCGCGGAGGCCAGCCACCAGTTGAATATCGTGCTCGGCGGCACCAACACCGCCGTGCTCATCGGGAGTTCGCTCACGATGGCCATGGCGGTCTACGCGGCCCAACAGGGCGACCGCCACAAGCAGGTGCTGTTCCTGGTGCTCACGATGGTGCTCGGTATGGTGTTTCTGGGCGTCAAGTCGGTGGAATACAGCCATAAGTTCGCCGAGGGCCTGGTCCCGGGGCCGAACTTCCGATTCGAGGGCGACGCCATCCATGCGCAGTTGTTCTTCTCGCTCTACTTCGTGATGACCGGCCTGCACGCGCTGCACATGATTGTCGGCATCGGTATCATGGCCGTGCTGACGGTGTTCGCGTGGCGAGGGCGGTATACCAGCCGCTACCACACGCCGGTTGATGTGAGCGGTCTCTACTGGCATTTCGTGGACATCGTCTGGATCTTCCTGTTCCCACTGCTCTACCTGATCGACCGGCACGGGGCGGTCCGTTGACGGCATGGTAAACGACGTGACGCACGCCGACGTGGAATACGGCGGGACCGAGCGGCCCAAGCATCTCGTCCCCTTGAGGGTCTATTTCGCGGTGTTTGCCGCGCTGATGACGTTGACGGCGCTGACCGTCTTTGCGGCCATGCAGGACCTCGGGCCATTCAACACGGTGGTGGCGCTGGTCATCGCCTGCACCAAGGCTGTGCTGGTGGTGCTGTACTTCATGCACGTGCGATACAGCACGAAGCTGACGTGGGCCGTGATTGCCGGCGGCGTCTTCTGGCTGCTCCTCCTGCTGCTCATGACGCTCAGCGACTACATCACGCGCGGCCCCGGCTGGCTGCACTTCGGGTAGCCCAGCGGGACGGTCGTTCCCTTCGCGTCCCCTCGTTTTCCGTCGGTCGCCAGTTGCCTCAAGGGTGACGCGGCGATTCGCGGCGCGGCCCCAGCTGGCTGTACTTCGGGTAGCCCCGCGGGATGGTCGTTCCCTTCGCGTCCCCTCGTTTTCCGTCGGTCGCCAGTTGCCTCAAGGGTGACGCGGCGATTCGCGGCGCGGCCCCTCGAACCAAGCCGACAGCGAAGTCCTGAGCGAAGTCGAAGGGCGTCAGTCTGCAAAACGTGCCGTGAGGGCCGGGACAGGACCGGGGAATGGGGGCCCCCATCGTAAGGTCGGCGACACGTCCCGGTAAGGCGCGTCTTGCCGGCTTGCGTGAGCGGGGACGCAACGCGAAGCACCGCGTCGCCATGCAATCCGCCTCTGTGCCGTTTTCGGTGGCATGAGGCCGTATCCTGCGTGGTATAAGAAAGAGACGCGCCGGCAGCGGCCCGCATCGCGAGACGCGCGTCTTCAGTCCGATCAACACCCAGACACGACCGACGTCGAGCGGAGCGGTGCCATGGCCGACAGCCTGCTCTTTCTCACTGAACTGATGGGTATGAGGGTCTACGACCTGAAGGGCCGAAAAATCGGTCGCCTTCGGGACGCCTGCCTTGTACCCAGTGTCGATCCGGTCCTGGTCGACCGGTACCTGGTCGGCGGAGAATTGACGTGGTGGACCGTCCGCCAGGACCAGGTTGAGCGGATCTCGCTCGACGGCATCTACCTCCGCGACGAACAACTCACCCCGTACCACGAGGACGAGTACATGCTGCGGATGGTGCGCGACCTGCTCGATCAGCAGATCATCGACATCCATGGCCGCAAGGTGGTCCGTGTCAACGATGTCACGCTCGAACTGAAGCGCGCCAACAGCCACGATCAGCTCTGGGTGCGCGAAGTCGACGTGGGTATGCGGAGCATCTTCCGGCGCCTGTGTCAGGGCATCGTTCCTCCCCGGCTGGTCCGCCGGATGATGATGCGCATTCCGCCGAACTCGATTCGCTGGGAATTCTGCAACATCGTCGAACCCGACCCGCAGCGCCGATTGCGGTTGAAGATCGACATGACGGCCCTCGAGGACATGCACCCGGCCGATCTGGCCGACATCGTCGAGGAACTGAGTCACGAAGATCGGGAGGCGGTGTTCGAAGCGATCGACAGCGAGGTCGCGGCCGACACGCTCTCGGAGGTGGACGACCCGCGCACGCAGGCGTCGATTCTCGAATCCCTCGAAGCTGATCGTGCAGCCGACATCGTCGAGGAGATGGACCCAGACGAGGCCGCCGATGTGTTGGCTGAACTGGAAGACGAGAAGTCGGAAGCCATCCTCGACGAGATGGAAGCCGAACCGAAGACCGAGGTCGAGGAACTACTCGAATTTCATGAGAAGTCGGCCGGCGGCATGATGACCAGCGAGTTTGTCGCCGTCGCCGACACCGGGACGGTGGCCGACGCGATGGCGGCCGTCCGCGAACAGGTCGAACACATCGACACGCTGACTAACCTCTTCCTCGTGGATGCCGACGGCCGGCTCACCGGTTCGCTACCGGTGGGACGGCTGCTGCTGGCTGAAGCGCCGACTCTGCTGAGAGATCTCGCCGCCGACGACGAAATCGTGTCGGTGGTTGTCACGGAACGCCGCGATCGCGTCACTGAGATCGTGGACAAGTACAACCTGATGGCGCTGCCGGTGGTCGACGAGCACGGGGCGCTTGTCGGCGCGATTACCGCGGACGACATCATCTCGGTGCTCAGGCAGGAGTAGGCGCGTGCGGATTCTCGATCGTCTGCCTCGCCAGTGGCTGGTCTTCTTTGCCGTGATCGGCCCTGGCTTCGTCACGGCCATGGTGGATAACGACGCGGGCGGCATCTACACCTACTCGCAGGCGGGCGCCAAGTTCGGCTACATGATGCTCTGGACGCTGCCGCCGATTGCCCTGCTGCTCGTGGTGACGCAGGAAATGAACGCCCGCATGGGCGCGGTCACCGGCAAAGGACTTTCCGATCTCATTCGCGAGGAATTCGGCCTCCGGACGACGTTCGTCGTGATGATTCTGCTCGTCCTGGGGAATTTCACCAACGTCGTCGCCGAGTTCGCTGGCGTCGCCAGCGCGCTCGAGTTGTTTCACATCAGCAAGTTCATCTCGGTGCCGCTCGCCGCCCTCGCCGTCTGGCTGCTCGTCGTCAAGGGCACCTACGCGAGCGTCGAGAAGATCTTTCTCGGCGCCTGCGTGGTGTATATCGCCTACATCGTGGCGGCGGTGCTCATCAGCCCGGACTGGGAAGCCTCGGCGCTGGCCAGCGTCAGGCCGGTGCTCTTGTGGGATGCCGCGTACCTGACGCTGCTCGTCGGACTGGTGGGCACGTCTGTCGCGCCATGGATGCAGTTCTATCTGCAGGCGGCGGTGGTCGAAAAGGGCATCACGGTCAAGGACTACAGGGAATCCCGCGTCGAGGTCATCGTCGGCTGCATCGTCATGGTGGTCGTGGCGTTCTTTATCATCGTCGCGTGCGCCGCGGCCATTTACAAAACCGGGCCGCGCGACATCAACAACGCGGCCGAGGCGGCCAAAGCGCTCAGGCCCTTCGGCGAGTACGCCTATCTGCTGTTCAGCGCCGGACTGCTCAACGCATCACTGTTCGCGGCAAGTATCCTGCCCCTCTCAACGGCGTATTCGGTCTGCGAAGGTCTGGGGTTCGAATCCGGCGTCAACAAGCGATTCCGCGAGGCACCAATCTTCTATTGGCTCTACACCGGCTTGATCGTCATTGGCGCCGCCGTTGTCCTGCTGCCGAACTTCCCGCTCATTAAGATGATCCTGTTCTCGCAGGTCGTGAACGGCGTCCTGCTGCCCGTCATCCTGGTGTTCATGATCAAGCTGGTCAATAAGACCGACCTGATGGGCGAATGGGTCAATCCCCACTTCTACAACGTGATCGCGTGGATTGCCGTGGTTGTGCTGGCGGGGCTCACCTTCGTACTGACGGGCCTCACCGTGCGCGACATGTACTTCTCTGGGTAGCGCACAAACAAGCGTAGGGGCAACCCCCCGTGGTTGCCCTACCGGCGCAAGGCGGGGCGGCCACAGGGGTCGCCCCTACCAGAGAGAAACGAGCCGGACCCCCATAGGTAGGTTACCAGCCCGTCACCGTCAGTCGACGACGAACAGCTTCGCGCCCGATGCGGTCCTGGAGCGGTGCGGCTCTTCATTGTCGGCCACCTGGTAGCTCTGGCCGGGCCGCAACGTGAAGGTGCGACCGTCTTTGAGTTCGGTGACCAGCTCGCCCTCGAGGACGAGCAGCACGTGACCTCGGCTGCACCAGTGGTCCGCCAGATACCCTGGCGAGTACTCGACCATGCGGACGCGGATGTTCCCCGCTTCGAATGTCTTCCACCGCGCGGTTCCGGTTTCACCCGGATGATCCGTGCTCGGGACCTTGCTCCAATCGGTTACACCAAATGGCACGCCGGTGATCGGCATCGCGTACTCCTGAGTGTTTCGGCTGGCAACTACGGCCGCGGATTCGCGTGAGGCGATCTGGTCAAGACGCTCGCTCAGCACTACGTCCTAAGGGAATGAGTTCGTCGCCGAACTCATGAATCGAAGGAGCTAATCCCGATACTACTCCGCTATGTCCGCCCACAGCGAGCTGAGCTCCAGATCGAGCTCAACGAACGGCTCCGCTCGCACCACCTCGTCGCACATGTGGGTCGAGACGATGGTCCAGCGGCCGGATTCGAGGCGCAGGACTTCGAGCGATCGGCCAATCGGATCGATCAGCCAGGCATGCGGGATTGACTCCCGAGCATAGATCGTCAGCTTCCTGACCCTGTCGAGCGCAGCGGTCTTCGGCGACACAACCTCGCAGATCCAGTCTGGGGCCAGCGGGAAGTAGGCAGTCTTGGGCGGCTGAGCCATCCGGCTGCGACGCCAGCCCGCGACGTCCGGCACCAGGACGTCTGGGCCGAGGTGGAGCTCAGGCTCGTCCAGAATCCACCACCCACCGGGTCCGCCCTTCCCGTAGTGGTACGGCACGCTGACGAGCGCGCCAAGACCAGAAGCGGCCACCGCGTGGGGAGGTGTTGGCCTGGGTGATGCGTGCAGTTCGCCATTGACGATCTCGGCCACAAGGTTGTCGGCCAGTTGAACGAGATCGTCATACGTGGCAGGGCGATCGAACGGCGGAACGCGAGGCACGGGTTGCATTGTACATCGTCGCCAATGCACGTCACGTGCCCGAGACGGAGCCATCCCAGTGTGCGGAAATCGGTGCGTTTCGCAGGGGTAGCGAAGGCGGATGGCAGAATCTGCACGTCGCGCCGTCGACGCGAATTGCAGATTCTGCGAGAGTCTGGCTTCTCAAACGTGAAACAAGAAATCCGTCAGTTGATGACGGACAACGTCGCGTCGCAGTCGGTCAGGGAAGGGTCGCCAGAATTCACCGGTCTCGACGGACAACCCGGGGTCTGAAGACCCCGGGCTCCACCAGAACAAACAAGAACGACGAACAATGCCTGACCCGTCTCAATCACTGTCGGCATGGGCGGCCACGGGCGGCCGCCCCTGCGGAATCCGGTCTTGAAGGCGCGGGGGCAACCTCCCGTGGTTGCCCGTTCAGCTACTGACCGCCCCTTCCGGCTGGCGCCGGCGAGAAGCGGCTCAGATTGCTCTGACCGGGCGCGCCGGCCGATCCGGCGGCGGCGACGCCCACCATGGCGTTGATCTCATCTCGGGTCCACTTCGCCTTGAGCAACGACATGTAAAGCGTGCGCGTGATTTGGGCGCGATCCTTGTGGGCGCCCATCGATAGCATCAGGTTGTTCTTTCCGACGACTGCCGCCGACGCTCCGAGCTTCTTGACGCACCCGTCAATATCCGCCGGGTCGCACACGACGATGGCCAGTGCCTTCTTCGCCTTGAACTTCTCTGCAAACGCGGTATCCATCGCGCCAGGCTCGGTCACCATGACCGGCTTCTGGGCGTTGTCGAGCACATCGCCGAGAAGACTGGCTTGCGGGCGCACGAGGTTGACCACAATGTTGGCGGCCTCCATCGCCTTTAATGCCGCCTTGCCGTCGGCCGACAGCTTCTCGCCAAACCACGTGCCGTCAGGCCCGGCGACGTCGATACGACCGAAGTTCAGCAGCGCCGCCGCGGCTTCCATCGTCTGGATGCTGCCCTGGAAGACGCCAGGACCGCGGACGCCGGTGCTGTACCTCGCGCCGCCACCACCGCCCCGGCCGCCACGACCGCCGGCCGCTGTGGCTCCGGCGGCCTGCATCTCCCTGATGCGCTGCGTCATCGCCGTCATCAGTTCGCCGTTGGTGGACACTCGCACGAACGACCAGCCGCCTCGTCCGCCCCCGCCCTCTCCTGCAACGTCGGGCACGACGAATCGCTGCGCGTTGTACTGGTCGAGGCGATCGGAGACGATCAGGTTGACCTCGGTTTCGTTCGCCACGTTCAACGCGCCCTGCAGAACAAACTGCCCGGTCGACCCCAGAATGTCCGCCTCGATCTTCGACGGGTCATCGGTGGAGTCGTGGTAGTCGGGATGGCCACCGCGGCCGCTCGTCATCAACGCCAGCGCTTCGATGCCGCGCGAGATGAACGCCGAGTAGTCGCTGCCACCGGCACCGGCTTCGCTCGCGTCCACGATTTTCGCGATTGCCGGATCCTGGTCCTTCATGATCACCTTGAAGATCGACGGGAAGTTCAGCGCGCCCGGCGCGCCGATGCGATCGCCGAGGCCGACCATATCCATGTTGAAGTTGGTGACGACGGTGTCCATCTTCACGCCGTCGGTCGGGTTCTCGGCCCAGTAGTTGGAGCCCAGCAACCCCTGTTCCTCGCCGCACCACAAGCCGAAGATGATCGTCCGCTTCGGCTGCACCTTGTTGACAGCCATCAGGCGCGCCACCTCGAGCACCACCGCGGATCCGGACGCGTTGTCGTCCGCGCCGTTGTACACGATGCCGTCGCGGACCCCATTGTGATCAAGATGACCGCCAAGGACGACGTACTGGGTTTTCAACGTCGGATCGGTGCCGTCGATCTTCGCGACGACGTTGCGGGAGAAGTTGTTCTTGAACGCCTCGCCGTAGAGCGACACCGATGCGTAGCCCTTGAGCTGGGCCGTCTTGCCGGTTCGGATCGAGTGGGTCTTCTTGTTCTTGATGTCCTGCCGGTAGAGGCCGATTCGGCGGCCGTACGCGTTGGCCGACTCCTGCGGATCGGTCCACATGATCGAGTCGAATACGCTCTTTTCAATATTTGTCACGTAGACGAACGAGGTCTTGAATGGCGACGCGCCGACGGCACCGCCCCTGCCTCCACCGCCAGCCGGTCTGGCCGCGGCGGCTCCGGGGAATCCCGCAGCCGGTGCCGGTGGATCGTAGAGCATGATGCCAGCCGCGCCCTTCTCGTAGGCCGTCATCGCCTTCTTCTGATCAACCGACTCGTCGACAAATTCGTCCTTCGCATCAGCCGCCGCCGGCGCCGCGCCGGGCGGCGCAAACTGGATACGCACGGCCGGAGCCGCGGCGGGCGAACCCTTCAACGCGACGACAATCTTGCCTTTGACGTCGATGCCTGCGTACTCGTCAAGGCCCTTGGCCGGCGCCGAGATGCCATACCCCACGAACACGACATCGGCGTTCACCAGGGCGCCCGGCGTCGACAGCGGGCTGACCGTGAAGTCGCCCTCGCGGAGCTGGAAGGCGCGGCTGCTGATAATCAGGCTCGGCACGCCCGTGGTCCACACCAGCGTTGAACGCGCGCCGGTAATGGTCACCTTCTGGAAGTAGGTGCCGTTCTCGCCCGCCGGCTTGAGGCCCCATTCCTTGAACTTGCCCGCCGCCCACTCGGCCATCTTTTCGTAACCGGGCGTCAGCGTGCGACGGCCCTGTTGCTCGTCGGCCGCAAGAAACGTAATGTAGCCCTTGATGATCTTGCCGTCGACCTTGATCTTCGTCGGCTCGGCGGTCGTCCGCACAGAGACGACGATGGCCAGGCATACGGCCAGCGCGAACGACAGAACAGTGCTTCGGCGCATGCGGAAATCCTCTCAGCGGGGGCTGAAATGACGGACGCGGATTGCCTGGGGGCGAAAGGCAGCGGGGGCACACGTCCCCTTGTCTGATACCTACGACGCAGGAGGGTGGTTTGTTTAGGGCCGTGACGCGGCGGGGCCTTGTGCCAAAAGCGCCAGAAGCCTGGCGTCGAGGTCCGCCATTCGCAGCGGTTTTGTCATGTGGCGGACGTCAGAACGCGCGAGAAACGCCTCGGCCTCCGGCGTCGCCGCGCCACCGGTGAGAAATAGCGTGCGAGCCCGCAGCAACGGATTCAGACCGGCAAGCTTCTCGGCGAATTCCATGCCGGTCATCACTGGCATCATCAGGTCGCAGACGATGGCGTCGAATGGCTGGGTTCGAATCAGATCGAGCGCCGCCATCGCGCTCGATGCGCAGGTGATGTCCCACGACCGGCGAAGGCTACGCTGGATCAGGCTAGTAATCAGCGACTCGTCGTCGACCAGCAGCACGCGGGGCTTCACCGGCTCAGGCCCTTGGGCAACGGAATGGCTACCGGTCGTCATGCGCACCACGCTCGCGGCCGACTCAAAGTGGACACTGGACTCACAGGCCTTGAAGTATGCCAAATTCAGGCCGAAGTCGCCAGCGGGGGCGCGGAGTGGCGGGATTCGGGAGGGCCGTGTCGCGAGCAAATTCCTGGGAGCGCCGGGCTCCCCGACTTCGCTCGTTGAGCTTCGTCGAGGTCTCGCCGTAGCGCTGCGCGCGGAGGCGGACAGCCCGGCCCGCATTCCCGCCACGCTGGAGCGTGGCGATCCCAGGGAACACGGCAGGGGCACGCGCGCTGCGTGCCCCTGTCGTACACTCCGCTACTTGATTGCCAGCCCCTTCCCCGCGTTCGCCTTGTTGAACGCCGGCAGGTCCTTCTCCATCAGCGTGGCGTAGTCGCGTTCGGCTGCCGCCAGGTCCTTCTCCATCCAGGCGAGCGCTTCGAGCGACGCGTCGGTCGGCCGATGATCGGCTCCGCCCTGCACATCGCTGGCGCCGCCGCCCACCATGCCGCCGAGCCACACGAGGTTCAGATACACCTTGTAGGCCTCGACGTACCACTTGTCGTCGCTGTGCATCTCGGTGCGCGACAGCAACTGCAGCTCGATCGCCATCATCTTTTGATCGAGGGCGCGCAGGGCCTGCAGAGCGGCCTTCCTGCCAGCGTTGGCCTTCAGCAGATCCTCGATTTGCTTCCGCATCACTTCGATCTTGTTGATGATCGCGACGGTCCTGTTGATGTCGTTGCGAATCCGGATTTGCGCCGTGGTCGACTCCACCAGGTCGGTCAGTGGTGCCGGCAGTTTCGGATCCTTGAAGACGTCGAACGACCGCGGATACACCTGGTCTCCCACCGTCATGCGCACCAGATAGCGTCCGGGCGCCGCGATGGGCCCCTGCCGCTGCGGCCCCTGAATTCCCCAGTGCACGATGGGTCGCGTGTCACGTCCCTTGAAGCGTGCCTCCTCCCAGATGTGCGGGTTGTCTGGCGGAATCGTGCGCAGCTCCACCTGCGCTGGGCCGTCGTACCGCAGATCCCACGCGACGCGGTTGAGCCCGACACGGCCGGATCCATCCAGCTTGCGAATGACGGTGCCGTTCGCATCGACGATCTCGAACTTGATGCGATCGATTGACGCGGCTTTGAGCGAGTAGAGGAACTCCGCGCTTCCGCCCCGCGCCAGCCGAGACGCGACGCGTGGCTGATACAGGAACGCCGGCGCCTTGTCGACACCCTGATCCTGCTGTTCGAGACGCGTGATGTCGCGCAGCAGGAACAGGCCGCGGCCATAGGTGGAGATGGCCACATCGTGCGCCTGCGGCTGCACGTCAATCCAGCTGACCGGCGCCGCAGGCAACCCCTCGTTGAGCGCGGTCCACGTCTTCCCATCGTCCATGGAGTAGTAGAACGCGTGGCCGGTTCCCGCGAACAGCATCCCCTTGCGATTCGGGTTCTCCGCAAACGACAGGACATAGGCGAGCGGGTGCATCTTCGGGAGCGCGTCGCTGATCTTCGTCCACGTCTTCCCGAAGTCGGTGGTCTTGTAGATGAACGGTTCGCGATTGTCCATCAGGTGGAGATCGACCGCGACGTACGCCGTCGCCGCGTCAAAGCGCGACGGCTCGATCTTCCGAACCGTTCCCCACACCGGCAGGCCCGCGATGTTTTTCGACACGTTCGTCCATGCGCCGCCCCCATCACGCGTGTACCAGACCTGGCCGTCGTTGGTGCCGGCCCAGATGAGGCCCTTCTGGTTTTTCGAGGGCGCGATCGCGAACACGACTTCGCCGTAAAACTGGCCGAGGTTGTCGCCGATGATGCCGCCCGACGACACGATGCGCGTCGGATCCTGCGTGGACAGATCCGGGCTGATGACGCTCCACGTCTGCCCCTGATCGCTCGTCTTGAAGATGACCTGGCAGCCGTAGTACACGGTCTCCTTCTCGAACGGATCAAATGCCAGCGGCGGTGTCCAGTGGCAGCGATACTTCGCCTTGTTCGGCTCCGAATCGAGCGTGTGGATCCACGGCGCCACCGATCGTGCAGTGCCAAGACGGTTGTCGAACCTGGTCACCTCGTTGCCGTAACAGGTGGCCCAGATGATGTCGGGGTTGCCCGGCAGCGGGATCGTGAATCCCGACTCGCAGCCGCCGATGTTCGGCTGCCAGGCCACGCCGCCACCGCCGCGTCCGCCTCCACCTCCCCCACCAGCCGCTTGCCCTGAGCTTGTCGAAGGGCCACGTCCAGCCTGCGCCGCCGAATACGACGGCACATTAGTGACGGGCACCGGTGACATGCTCGGCCCTCTCATCGTCCCATCGTCCTGCCGATTGCTGTAGAGCCAGTACGGCACCTGGTCATCAACCGCCACGTGGTACATCTGGCCGATTGGCAACACGACGCTGAAGAACGACTTCGCATGGTCGCGCGTGATACCCATGCCGCCATCGCCGGTCGCCACCCAGTGGTCGCCGTTGGTGGGATCGATCCAGATGTCGTGGCAATCGCCGCACCCGCCGCCGCCACCACCACCACCGCCGCCTGGCGGGAACGTCAAGCCGCCATCGGTTGAGCGGTGGAAGCTGCTGTTGGCGATGAGCACCTCGTTTTCGTTTTGCGGATTGACCTCGACGCGAATGTAGTAGCCCGCGCGGCCGATGAGCCGGCGATCCCAACTGACGACTTTCCACAAGTCGCCGCCGTCATCCGAGCGCCAGAGTGATCCCTGGTTGGGCGTTTGGATGAGGGCGAACATGCGCTTCGCGTTCGACGGCGCAATCGCGACGTCGATCTTGCCGACCGGTGAGATCGGGAGGCCGGGCGACGTGAGTTTCTGCCAGGTCGTGCCGCCGTCCTTCGATCGGTAGACCGCGCTGCCGGGTCCGCCGCTGAACATCGCCCACGTGTGCATCACCACTTCCCACGTGCCGGCGAGCAGCAGATTCGGGTCCTTCGGATCCATGCTGAGGCCCGAGCATCCCGTGTCGGCGTTCACAAACAGCACACGCTGCCACGTCTTGCCGCCGTCGGTCGTGCGGAACACGCCGCGTTCCTCCTGCGGTCCGGTGGCGCGGCCGAGCGCGCACGCAAACACGATGTCGGGATTGGTCGGGTGGATGAGAATACGTCCGATGCGGCCGGTGTCCTTGAGGCCGACATTCGACCAGGTCTTGCCGGCATCGGTCGATTTGTAGATGCCGTCGCCCATGATGTCGGCGTCGCGAATCGCCCACGCCTCACCGGTGCCTGCCAAGACGATGTCGTGGTTTGAGCGGGAGACGGCGAGCGCGCCAATCGCCTGGACGGGCTGGCCATCGAAGATCGGCTCGAACGACTGACCGCCGTCGGTGGTTTTCCAGACGCCGCCCGAGGCCGCGCCCGCGTAGTAGGTCTTCGTGTCGCCGGGAATGCCGGCGACGGCCGAAATGCGGCCGGAACTTGCGGGCCCCATGTAGCGGAACCGCAGAGGTTCGATGGTCGGGTCGGGGGCCGGGCCCCCGCCTCTGCCCTGAGCGTTGAGCGCAATGGCGAACAGAACAGCGAGCGTCGCGCCAATCGCGAGCCTCATGGCCGTTGTGGCTTTCGAGTGCATGCCTGTATCCTCCGGGTTTCCCTATCTGCCGACAACCGGTTTCATCACCCGTTCTTGCGGCGAAATTGGGCCGCCGTGCGCAGGTGATGAGACCGTCTTTGATGTCACCTATTTCCTCTTGCCCCACGTCGGCGGGGGCGGCTCCTTGATGGCGCGATCGACCGGCTTCGCCTTGAGCATGCGCAGCGCTTCCTGCACTGCGCGCTCGAGTTGCGGATCTTTGCCCGCAATCACGTCCTTCGGCCAGTTCTCGACGTCGACATCCGGCCCGACGCCCTCGTTTTCGACGGCCCACTTGTTGTCGCGCGAGAAGAACCCGCCGCGCGGGGCAATCATCGATCCGCCGTCGATGAAGGTCGGCGTGTCGGCCGTGTGCACGAGGCCTCCCCACGTGCGTTTGCCAACCAGCACGCCGATCTTGCGGTACCGGAACATGTACGGCATCAGGTCGCCGCCCGAGCCGGCCATCTCGTTGATGATCATCACCTTCGGCCCCCAGATGCCGGCCGCGGGACTGGTGAACGGATAGCGGTCGCCCGCCACGTTGTTGAAGTAGCCGTCGAAATCACGCTGGAGGACGTCGATGATGTAGTCGGCCGCCGATCCGCCGCCGTTGAATCGCTCGTCGATGATCGCGCCCTTCTTCTCCTGCTGCGCGAAGTAGTAGCGGTTGAAGCTCGCGTAGCCGGGCTGACCGGTATTCGGCACGTAGACATACGCCAACTGCCCATCGGAAAGCTTGTCGACCAGACGCCGGTTCGATTCGACAAAGGCCCGCGTCCGCAGCCCCTGTTCATTGGCGACCGGAACGACCGTTACCTGCCGCGAGCCCTCCATGACGGGCTTCGCGTTGATGGTGAGTACCGTCTGCCGGTTGGCCGTGCCATCGAGCAGGCGGTAGATGCTGTCGGGCGCCTTCAGTTCGACGCCGTTGATCGCGAGCACATAGTCGCCCACCGACACGTCCACGCCTGGTGACGCCAGCGGCGCGCGCAGGTCGGGATTCCAGTTCTCGTTGTCGTAAATCCTGGTGATCTTGTAGCGCTGGCTGTCGATGGCGAAATCGGCGCCGAGCAGGCCACCATAGACGGGCGGCACTTCTGGCATGTCGCCGCCGCGCACGTACGAATGCCCGATGGCGATCTCGGATCCCATGTTGTCGAGCAGGTAGTTCAGGTCGGCGCGGTGCATCGCGTACGGCAAGAGTGCGCCGTACATCTGCTTCATCTTCGGCCAGTCGGTGCCGTGCAGGTTGGGCACGTAGAGGTAGTCGCGCTGGTTGCGCCAGCCTTCGTTGAAGATCTGCTTGAACTCCTCTTTCGGCTCCAGGAACATCCGGAGCGTCGCCTCCAGACGACCCTGTCCGGGCTGCGGAGGCGTGCGGTCGGCATCGACCAGATACAGGCTGGGGCCACTGCCGCCCCCTGCCGCCGTGCCTCGGCCACCACCACCGCCACCGGCGCTGCGATACACGAGTTTGCGGCCGTCCGCGCTGACGTCGTACGTGGCAACACCAGTGACAAACAGCGCAGCCTTGCGATCACTCAGGCGATAGCGCTGCAGCGTGGCACCACCTCCACCGCCTCGCCCTCCGCCGCCAGCGGCCGCTGGAGGTTCGAGATAGAACACCGTACCGGCTACGCCTGGCCGCAGCAGCGTGTACGGCCGCTCTGGAACGCCGGGAACCGAGATGATGCGCTGCTGCACGCCGGCAAAATCAATCTCGACGATCACTGGCGTGCGCGGACCGCGTGCTGCCGGCGCAGGCTGATCGCCGCCTGCTCCGCCAGCTTCAGCACTCGCCGCCTGCCCTGTGCCTGTCGACGAACCACCGCGACCTCCGCGGCCTGGGCCTGTCGACGGATCACCGGGCGCCGGCGCACTGCCCACGCCCTTGTCTTCGTCGCTCTCGGGCAGCAACGGGCTCGGGTCGCCTTTCTTCAGCACGGCAAAGTAGAGACCGAAGTTCGCCTCATGGTCGTACGACGTCATGTCGAGCCACTGCGATCGCAGCGCGAAGTCGGTCGACGCGAAGAACCACAGGTACTTGCCGCCCGCATCCCACACCGGGAACATTGCGTCGGCCAGTCCATCGGTCACCTGCTTGCTCTCGCCCGTCTCGATATTGCTCACGAAGATGGCGTGGTAGAGCGACCGCAACCGGCTCGAGTACGCCACCCACTTGGAGTCGGGGCTCCACGTGGGATTGAGCGTGCGTTGAGGCACCATCCACGGATCGGCTCCCACCACCTTGGCCTGCCCCGTCGCCACGTCCAGCACCCACACCTTGAGATTGGTGTCGGTGAACATGATCTTCTTCGAATCGGGCGACCACGACGGCGTGTAGTAGTGCGTCGGGTTCTGGAGCGCGATCTCGCGGGGCGGCGTCAGGCCGTCCTGCGTCTCGATGACGAGCTTGTACTCACCCGACTTGTCACTGAAGTACGACACGAACTTGCCGTCGGGCGACCAGGCCGGATCGCGTCCGGCCGAACCGCTCGCATGCGTCAGGTTGCGGACATCGCCTTTCTCTGCCGGGATCGTGAAGATCTCACCCCGCGCTTCGACGACGACGCGCTTTCCGGTCGGCGAGAGGCTGATGTTGGTCATGCGGCTCGTGACGTCTTCCCATTTCGGCATCATCCACGGGAAATCGCCGGCCGCGCGGATATTGACGATGTGATCGCGCCCGCTCTTGGGGTCGAGTTCGTGGATGTTGCCCGCCTGCTCGAAGACCACCGCACCAGCGCCGGAGTCCATCGCCTTCACGTCGAAGTCCGTGAACTTCGTGACCTGCGCCAGTTTCTTCGCCTTCGTCTCGAACGACCACACGTTGGCGACGCCGTCACGATCGGAAATGAAGAATACCGTGTCGCCCACCCAGCACGGATCGACGTCCTTCGAGTCGGTCCACGGCGGCGAGATCAGGTCGTAGGTCTTGAGATCAACGATCCAGATCGGCCGGTTCTGCCCACCGCGGTAGTTCCGGCGCTCCTCGTCCCACGAGTTGTTCATCCGGTAGGCGATGCGCGCGCCGTCGGCGGAGATCTTCCCCTGGTAGGCTCTCGGCAGCGCCATCGGTTCCTCGACGCCGCCCTCGGCCGGCACCGTCCAGAAACGCGGCGCGCCGCTCGGCGACCACGTCGCCCGAGACGAGGCGAAGACCACGGACTTACCGTCCGGCGTCCAGCCCTGGACCTGATCAGCGCCCGGATGCCACGTGAGCCGGCGTGGTTCGCCGCCCGCCGCAGGCACCACGTACGCGTCCGTGTTGCCGGCGTAGTCGGCGCTGAACGCGATCCACTTACCGTCGGGCGAGAAATGGGGATTGCTGGTCTGGCCCTGGAAGCTCGTGAGGCGGCGCGCCGAACCGCCGGCGCGCTTGACCACCCAGATGTTGTTGGCATAGGCAAAGGCAATCTGCGTCGCGCTGACCGTGGGCGAGCGCAGCAGACGCGTAGACTCGTTGTCGGGTGCGGCAGCCAGCACCACCACGGCGACGAGAGACAGGACACCAAGCACCGCTCGAAGCTGACGCATCGCCCTCTCCTTTGTGGTTCGAGATTGCCCGCGGCTCATGCCCGCGACCCGGGCTATCCTACATCAGCCCGGGCATGTCGCCATGCGTACAATCGTAGGGGCAACCCCCGTGGTTGCCCCACCGGCGCGTGGCAGGGCGGCCACGGGGGGCCGGCTCTACGTTTGCACGAACCGATCCCAGGGGGAACGGTGTCCGATCAAGCGACAACTCCCGTTGTTACCCACTGAACGCCCCGCGTGTGCGGGTACGGTAGGATGCGCGGACACGAGCGAGGATTAACGACCCGGCGCAACGAGACACGCGAGGCTGGCCCGGGCTATTCGGAGGACATTATGCGCAGACGATTCGTGATGGTGATCGCGGCCGCACTCGTTCTGGCCGCCAGTTATACCGGCCGCATCAGCGGCCAGGACGCGCCCGAATACGGCCCACCCAAAGGCACGCTGGTCATTGTCGGCGGCGGATCTCTGGAGGGCACCGGCATCTACGAGAAGTTCATCCAGCTCGCCGGTGGCCCCAACGGCTCGTTTGTCATCGTGCCCACCGCCGGCGGCAACAAGAACCCGGACGGCACGATCAGGGAATACAAGGAAGAACAGGTCGTCGCCGGCTGGCTCAAGCGTGGCGTGAAGAACGTCAAGATGCTCCACACCCACGATCCCAAGGTGGCCGACACCGAGGAGTTCGCGAAGATCCTGCGGACGGCCAACGCGGTGTGGTTTGATGGCGGCCGCCAATGGAACATCGTCGACTCCTACATGAACACGCTGACATACAAGGAATTCCACAAGGTCCTCGAGCGCGGTGGCGTGATCGGGGGCAGTTCGGCCGGCGCGACGATCCAGGGCGACTACCTGGTGCGCGGCGCCGTGGCCGGTGCGCAGATCATGATGACGCCGGAAAAGGAGCACGAACACGGGTTCGCCTTCCTGCGCAAATCCGCGATCGACCAGCACATCAACACGCGTATCCGGTGGGACGACCTCATCCAGGTGATCCAGAAGATGCCGAACCTGCTCGGGATCGGCCTCTCGGAAGGGACCGCGATCATCGTCACTGGCGACACGTTCGAGGTGGCAGGCAAGTGGAAGGTGGCCATCCACGACAACACGCGCCTGTATCAGCCGTGGGAGAAGCCGTACTACGTGCTGTCGGTGGGCGACGTCTACAACATGAAGACGCGAAAGATCGTGAAGCTTGGGACGGGCGCGGCGCCAGCACGCGGGGGTGCGCCTGGGGGATTCTAGGGTCCCGCGGGAGGACGGCTTCCGAAGCGGCCCCTCGAACCAAGCCGACAGCGAAGTCTGCAAAACGCACCGATAGGGCCAGGACAGGTAGCGCGAATAGCGCGACCGTCAGGTCGGCGACCCGTCCCGGCAAGGTGCGTTTTGCCGGCTTGTGTGAGCGGGGACGCGAAGGAACCGTCGCCCCGCGGGCTGGACCAGGTACCGCTGGCGGATTCGAGAAGCCGAGGAACGCGTACAAACCGAGGGGCGGGCACAGGGGCCCGCCCCTACGAATCCATCTTCTTACTACTGCTTTTCGATCGGCTCCGCCGGCGCGGGCTTCTTCTCCACCTTCACCGGATTCTTCACATACTTGTCGAGCCACGCGGACCAGCGGGCCCACAAGTCGAGCAGCGTCTCACGCGCCACCGGCCCGTGATCCTCAAACGGATAGAGATACAGCGACGACGTCTTGCCGAGTCCGTTCAGCGCGTGGTGCAGCCGGATCGAGTTGGTGGGGTCGGTGCCGACGTTCTGGTCATGGAGGTTGTGATACATGAGCAGGGCGCCGGTCAGGTTGTTCGCGTACAGGAACGGCGACATGCCGAGGTAGACATTCGGAGCCTCCCAGAGGTCGCGGCGCTCGCTCTGGAACCCGATCGGTGTCAGCGTGCGGTTGTAGGCGCCGTCGCCCGCGATGCCCGCCTTGAAGAACGGCGTGTGCACCATCGCGTTGACGGTCGTAAACGCGCCGTAGCTGTGGCCGCCAATCGCCAGGCGCGTGCGGTCCACCAGCCCGCGGCGATCGAGCTCGTCGATCATCGCTGACAGACTGTTCCGCAGGTCGTTCACGTAGTTGTTGTTCTGCTGGTTGGCCGGCCCGACAATGGGCAGCGCTCCCGGCGAGTCGACCACGACGGCGTAGCCCATCCGCACGAAGAACTGCATCGACCGGGCGTTGAAGTTCTGGAACGCGTTCTTGTTGAAGGTCCGATCCGGTCTGTCGATCGCGTCCTGGTCGGTGAACTCGCGCGGGTACAGCCAGAAGATGGCCGGCGGCTTCGGGCCGCCCGGCTTCCAGTCGGGCGGCAGCATGACGCTGACGGCGAACTTGACGCCGTCGGCGCGCTCGACCATTACGCGCTGCTTCGGTGCACTGGTCAGGTCCGGGAACAGGTCCTTGTTCTCGGTGAGTTGCTTGCGCGCGGCGCCGTCGACGAGGAAGAACTGCGGCACCTGCGTGGGACTCTGGCGTTCCACGACAAAGCGGCCGGCCTCCGGGTCAATCACGGTCGTGACGCTCTCGAACGCGTCCTTGTTGTCGCCCTCGAACAGCCGTTTCTTCTCGCCGTTCTTGATCGCGACCTTGTCGATGAAGGTCTTGGGCCCGACCTGATCGGGGTTCTTGTCGTAGGTGGTGCCCTGGTAGTAGACACTCGTGTTGTCGGCCGACATCATCACGGGACCGGAGCCGCCGCCGGCTCCACCGCGGCCGCCACCACCACCACCACCGCCACGGCCGCCGCCACCGCCGCCGCCGCGCGTCGACACGAGTGTGCCGGGGTTGGCTGCCGGCTCATCGGTCCTGAAGCGCGCGAGCGTATAGCGCTGCTCCGGCTCCTTCAAGGCGACGGCGACTTCGACGGTGTTTTGCCCGGCTGTCTCCCGGAAGAAGATCGTCTGCATGTCCGGTGAGTACCGCACGCCATTCATGCGCGTGTTGTTCTCGAAGATAACCTTGGCGCCCTTCTCGGCGAACGGCGGCGCCCACTGATACAGGCGATCCTTGCGCTGCAGCGCCTGACCTCGTCCTGCCCCTCCAGCCTGATCGCCGCCGGCACCCGCGCCGCCTCGTCCCGCGCGACCGCCGCCGGCTCGTCCTGATCCGCCCGCACCGGCTGGTGCCGGCTCCTGCTCGAGGTAGGTGAGGCCCTGACTATCGGCGCGCCACGCCAGCTCACGCTTGCCCTGCTGGCTGCCACGACCGGTCGGCGGCTCCGACGGATCCGGTGCGGTCGCGTCCTGCGTGCCGAGGTCCAGCGGCCTGTCGGTCACCTTCGCCAGCCCCTTACCTTCGACATCCCAGACTTCCTCGACCTGGCCGAAGTTACCCACCGGCACGATGTACGAGAACGGCCTGGTCATGGTCGTGACGCGCAAGAACTTGCCATCCGGTGAGGCATCGATCGCGCGGATCATCGCCGGCTGACCGATCTTCTTCACATTCTTTGCTGCCGCGGGTTTGCCCTTCGCAGCAGGCGCCACCGGGGTCTGCACGTCGATCCACACGAGCTGTCCGGTGGTATGCCATTCGAGCAGCGCAAACTCGTACGGCGTGGACATCAGGCTCGGGAACGTCCGCAGCCGGTTCTTGTCGGTCCCTTCGCTGACCTTCACTTCAGGACCGCTCGGCGCCACCGGAGGCACGGGCATGGGCTTGCGTCCATCCGGAATGAGGACGGTGGCAATCTGCTTGCTGTCGTCAGTGAACTCGAAGCTCGACACGAGCGTCGCCAGCACGGGTGTGGTCGTCACCTGCCGTGCCTTGTTGGTCGCGACATCGGTGATCCAGATGTGCGTGGCATCGTCGGTATGGACGTAGTACGCGATGCTCTTCCCATCTGGCGACCACACGGCGTTCGACACGCGCGCGTTGGGCGGGGTCTGGATCGCCTTCTTCGTGCCGTCGGCCGCCGACGTGATCTGGATGCCAACGTTGTTGCTGATGGTCAGCGAGCGCACGCGATTGGCCTTGAAGTCGATGAAGACGCCCCCGAGTTCATGGAACGGCTTCGAAAACGTGGACATCGGCACCGGGCCGTCGCCGATCTGGCTGAGGAACCACTTCTTGTCCTGGCTCGCGTTGCCGAGCGTCACATTCTGCCAGCGCGGCGCGAGCACGGCCGGCGCCAATTCGGGCGGCGGCGTCGCGTAGGATTCCTGCGAGAGGATCTGGTCCGCCCAGCTGAGCGGCTTCTTTGGCGGCTCCGGCGCCTTTTCGGGCGCCTTCGGAGCGGCTTGCGGAGTTGCGGTAACCGGTTTCTGTCCTGCAGGCTGCGTCGGTATGACGACCGGCTTCTGCGCCGTTGGCGGCGCGGCGACCGCCGGTTTCTGCGGTGGCGCTGTCGTGGTCGCCTGCGCGAACATCGGCAGCTGGAAAACCGTGAGAACGAGGATGAGGGAAACGGCCAGTGCGAAGCGCTTCGCGAGGTGGCCTGAGCCGATTGGCCCGCGTGTCGACATGATGCCTCCGTGGCGTGGTTCTGTGTGTGTCAAGCGGTCGCGACACTGATCCCGGCAGGCCCGGGTCGTGGCGAGACGTGGCAAGATACACCCCCGGGCCTTCCCGTGTCGAGGGCAAGGGACTCATGTGAGACCGAACAGGTGTTCGGACTTGCCCGCGCCAAACGCGCCCGGACTGGCCTATAATCGGCCGTCTCACCCCTGATGTTCTGGAGGCTACCTGTGATGAAACGCTTACGAGTGATTGGTCTCGGCGCGGTGATTGCCCTTATCCTGGCCATTGCCGGCCAGACGCTGGCTGGCGCCGGCCAGCAGGCGGCGCCGGCCAAGCCGGCAGGCTCGCCGTTCGACACGCTCCATTTCCGTGCCATCGGCCCCGCGTCGATGTCCGGCCGCATCGCCGATGTCGCCGTCTACGAGGCCAACCCCGCAATCTACTACGTGGGCGCGTCGCATGGCGGCGTGTGGAAGACCACCAACAACGGCACGACGTTCGAAGCCCAGTTCCAGGATCAGGGCCTGATGTCGATTGGCGATGTCACCGTGTCTCAGAGCAACCCGGACCTGGTCTGGGTCGGTACCGGCGAATCGAACAATCGCCAGAGCGGCTCGTGGGGTGACGGCGTCTACAGGTCGACCGACGGCGGGAAGACGTGGGTCAACATGGGGCTGCGCACGTCGCGGCACATCAACCGCATCCTCATCGATCCGCGCGATAACAACACCGTGTTTGTGGCGGCCACCGGAAGCTTGTGGGGCCCGGGTGGCGAGCGCGGCGTGTACAAGACGACGGACGCCGGCAAGACGTGGAAGCAGGTGCTGAAGGTCGACGACGACACCGGCGCGAACGACCTGGCAATGGACGCGGCCAACAGCAGGATCCTGTACGCGTCGATGTATCAGCGTCGCCGCACGGCGTGCTGCATGAACGGCGGTGGCCCGGGCAGTGGCCTCTTCAAGTCGACTGATGGCGGAGAGACCTGGACAAAGGCGAAGGGCGGCTTGCCCGAGGGCGCATTGGGACGCATCGCGCTTGATGTCTACCGACGCCGGCCCAACATCCTCTATGCCCTGATCGAGGGCCCCTCGCCGGCGGGCGGTGGACGCGGAGCCGGTGGTGGGGGTGGTACCGGAGCGCAGGCTGGCACTCCCGCCGGGGCGCCGCCTGGCGCGGCGGGTGGCCCGCCTTCGCCTGCGGCTACGGCGGGGCAAGCCGGCGAGGAAGGTCCCGGCCCGCAGGCTGGAGGCGGTGGCGGCGGACGCGGCATGGCCACGGGCGTCAACACCGCCACGGCGACCGGCCTCTACCGCTCGGATGACAGCGGGGCGACGTGGCGCAAGGTCAATAACGTCAACCCGCGGCCGATGTACTTCAGCCAGGTCCGCATCGACCCGAACGATCCCGACGTGCTGTTCCTCGGTGGCGTCGACCTGCATTTGTCGACCGACGGCGGAAAGACCGTCAACACGGCCGCCGCGTCGCGCATCCACTCGGATCATCACGCGATCTGGATCGATCCCTTGAATTCCAGTCACGTCCTGATTGGCAACGACGGCGGCCTGGCCGTGTCGTACGACGCGTCGAAGACATGGAATTTCCTGCCGAACCTGCCCGTCGGGCTCTTCTATCACGTGAGCTTCGACATGGCGATCCCGTACAACGTGTGCGGCGGCATGCAGGACAACTACGACTGGTGCGGACCGAGCGCCGTGCGCGGCAACGCCGGCATCGCCAATCATCACTGGGCCACGGTCCAGGGCGGCGACGGCTTCGTCGTGCTGCAGGACCCGACCGACCCGCGCGTGATTTACAGCGAGTCGCAGGATGGCAACATCGTGCGCATCGATCGGGTGACATTCGAGTCGATGCAGATTCGGCCGCAGGCCGCGCCAGGCGAGCCCCCGCTGCGCTGGCAGTGGGACACGCCGGTCACGTTGTCGCCCCACGACCCGAAGGTCGTCTACGCGCCGGCCAACAGGGTGTGGCGCTCGAACGACAAGGGCCTCACCTTCACCGCCATCAGCCCCGATCTGACCAGCGGCGCGAGCCGTGACGACATCGTGACGATGGGCGTGAAGGGCAGCGAGATTACGATTTCGAGAAACGACGGCATCGTGGCATGGCCGACGATCACCACGTTCGCGGAGTCGCCGAAGAAGGCGGGCCTGCTCTACGTGGGCACCGACGACGGGCGGCTCGCTGTCACGAAGGATGCCGGCAAGGCGTGGGCGCAGGTCATCGACAAGGTGCCTGGCCTGCCCAAGGGCATCTACGTGTCGAAGGTCGCACCGTCGCGGTTCGACGAGAACACGGTCTACGCGACGTTTGACGGCCACCGCCAGAACGACTTCGAGACGTACATCTACGCGAGCAACGACGCCGGACAAACGTGGCGGTCGGCGAACGCCAACCTGAAAGGCGAAGTGGCGCGGACGCTGACCGAAGATTTGAAGAACCCGGACGTGCTGTATCTCGGCACGGAGACCGGTTTGTTCGTGTCGATCGATCGCGCGAAAAGCTGGATGCGCATCAGGTCGAATTTTCCCACCGTGCGGGTTGACGAGATTACGCTGCACCCGCGCGACAACGCGATGCTGATTGCGACGCACGGGCGGGCGATCTGGATTCTCGATCATCTCGAGCCTATCCAGGAGTTGGCGGCGGCACAGGCCGCGGCAGCCGACGCCAAGCTGTTCACACCGCCGCCGTTCTCAATGTACCGGCGGCCGGCCAGTGATCGCAACTATGAGTTCTGGGGCGATCAAACGTTCTTTGGCGAGAACCCGCCGCCGGCGGCGGTCATCTCCTGGTTCCTCAAGAAGCAGGCCGGCGACGTGAAGTTGAAGATCACGGATGCGGCCGGCAAGGACGTGCGTGAAATCTCCGGGCAGGTCCTCGCCAACAGCAACAAGCCGGGCATGCAGGCGGCGTGCTGGGATCTGCGCGTGCAGCCGCTCCCGGCGACGGCGGCTGATGCGGGTGGCCGTGGCGGCCGGGGTGGTGGCGGCGGCGGTGGTGGCCAGGGCGGCGCTGGCGGCGCGGCTGTGCAGAACCCCTTCGGCGCAGGCTGCAGCTCGGGCGGCCGGGGCGGTGGCGGCGGATTCGGGGGGGGAGGCGGCAACCCAGGCCCGTTCGTGCCTGCCGGCACGTACACCGTGGCGCTGGTGGTTGACGGCAAGACCGTCGAAAGCAAGCCGTTGAAGGTGACGTCGGATCCAGAAGTCGCCGTGTCGGTGATCGAGCGCAAGAAGATGTTCGATATGGCAATGGAGATGCACGAACTCCAGCGCGTCGCCAACGACGCGAGCACTGCGCTCCGGCCGCTCAGCACGCGCGCCGGAGAGTTGGCGAAAGAGATCGCCGGCCGCACCGACGTGCCGGCCGACGTCAAGGCCTCATTCGAGGCGTTCAATAAGGATCTGACGGCGCTCATGCCAAAATTCGCCGCGGGTGGCGGACGCGGTGGCGGTGGTGGCGGAGGAGGCGGCGCAGCAGCCGTGACGCCGACGCCAAGCCTGGTGGCGCGCATCACGCAGGCCAAAAACGCGCTGATGGCGACGATGCCCCTCAACGATGCGGCGCAGAAGGCCTATACCGAATCCAAGGTGCAGTTCCCGAAGACGATGGCCGAGGTCAATGCGCTGATTGCCAAAGCGGCCACGCTCAGCAAGACGCTGGCGACCTACAAACTGAAGCTCGACGTGCCGGAGCCCATCAAGATACCGGCGCCGGCGAAGAAGTAACCCACCTGTACATGGCAGGCGGCGGGGCATTCGGGTCCCGCCGCCTGTCGGTCTCAGCGTTTCCCGCCGTCGTCAGTTCTCTTCAATCGCCTTCGGTGTTCTCGCGGTGCTCTTCGGCAGCACGGGCGGCTTGATGTACTCGGGATCGATCGTCCCGGTGAGCGCCTTCAGGAAATCCGTGATCTCCTTGACCTGCTGGTCGCTCAGGGTCGTCCCCAACTGATACTCCCCCATCTCGCGGATGGCCTGCGGGAGGCTCGCGGTCTTACCGTCGTGGAAGTACGGCCCGGTCTTCTCGACATTCCGCAGCGACGGGACCTTGAACATGGCGCGATCCAACTCGGCGTGCGTCACCTTCATGCGCCCCGGGTCGGTCGATCGCGTAAACGCCTTCACGACGCCCATCCGCTGGTACGTCGTGCCCCCAAGCAGTGCACCCGTGTGGCATCCTGAGCAACCGGAATCCACAAACGTACGGAAACCGATCTTTTCTTCAGGCGTCAACGCGTTCTGATCGCCCTTCAGCAGCGCGTCCCACCGCGATGGCGTCTTCAACTTCCGCTCGAATGCGCCAATCGCTTTCGCCATGTTGTCGTAGGTGACGGGCTTCTTGTCGTTGGGGAATGCGCGTGTGAACGCATCGACGTATTCCGGCATCGACTCGAGCACGGCGACGACGTTCGCCTCGGCGGGCATCGCCATTTCGACCGGGTTCAGCACCGGTCCCTTGGCCTGCGCTTCGACATCGGCGGCGCGGCCGTCCCAGAATTGTACGAAGTGAGCCGCCGCGTTGTACACCGTCGGCGAGTTGCGATCGCCTTTCTGTCCCTTGTGGCCATTCGACGTCGGCTCGCCGTCCACGCCGTACTTCGCCAGATCGTGGCAGGTATTGCAGGAGATCTTCTGGTTCTTTGACAGGCGCGGCTCGAAGAACAACATGCGCCCCAGCCGCACCTGGTCGTTCGACGCAACCCCCTGCAACGCGGGCATCGCGTCGGGCAGCGGCGGGAACGCCTTCAGCATGGCCGGTTCGATGATGGCCTGAGGCCGGGCCGAAGGTGGCGGGGCCTCCTTCGTGCAAGCGACAGTCATGGCCGCCAGCACAGGCAACAGCACTATCGTGGTCCGTATTGATCTACGCATCGTGTTCCTCCGTAGGGGGACAATACCGTCCATCAACATGGGGCCAGGCCCCGAGAAAATTGGGTCAGACCCATTTTCTCATTTCAGTCTCATTTTCCAGGGTCGTTTTCCGGTCACTTGTTGCAGTTTTTGCAACATCCCCACCCGACACCTCTTGGTGCTGTCCTCAATCGAGGACGGGTTGAAAGATGGTTCGTCAGGCGATCACGCGGAGCGCGCCGGGGCGGACGGCGACCTCGAAGCGGTTCTCCTCGCAGACCAGTTCGCCGTCGGCCGCAAACGGCAGACGATGCTCGCAGGTGATGACCGCGCGGTCGGTGCGCACGACGCGCAGCACACCGTCCGGCACGCGCCATCCATTCGCGAGGCACAGGAAGGCCCAATGGAGGCGTGCACGAGACATCGCTTCGATGCAGGCGATCTCGAGCTGGCCATCGGCCATGTCGGAGTCGATTGGCACGTCCATCCCGCCGCCCAGCAGCGTGGTGTTGGTGACAAACGCGCCGTAGATCGACCGGGGCTCTGATGCGTGATCTAAGGTTTCGACGGCCACGCGCTCCAGGCGCGAACCACGACTGAGAAGCGCGTTCAGACCGGCGATCCGATAGGACCATCCGCCGAGCGCACGCATGACGGGCCTGGTCCAGGACCCCGGCCGGAGCAGTCGGTCGAACGCTAGGGTGGCTTCGGCTGCCAGACCAAGCACGCCGACGGTGCAGAAGAGGCGATGGTTGACGGCGATCAGGTCAACCGTGCGAATCTGTCCGTCGAGGATCCGGGCGGCTGCGCCGGCCGGAGCGACTGGTAGATGCAGCGCGCGCGCGAAGTCGTTGCCCGTTCCAAGCGGCAGCAGACCAATCGGCACGGCCGACCCCTCGATGGCGTTGATCACCCGGTGCAGAGTGCCATCACCCCCGGCGACGATCACCGCTTCGCAGGACGCAGCGGCGGCTTTCGCGGCCGCGTGTAGTCCTTCGACACTCGATGGCGCGACAATCTCGACGCGATAGCGTTGCTCCAGCGTGTGCGCGACATCTGCGATCGCCGCGCGGTCATGTGTCGAGCGTGCGGCGGGATTGACCAGCACCACTATGCGGTCATCGGTGTGCAGAGAAAGCCCGTTGGCGGGATTTGCCGGGGGTGAAGTCACGGCACAGCATAGTGCTTCGACTCGCAAGTACGGTTGCGTTTTCTTGTAAGGCGATCCGATCAAACATGCTCGCTCAGCACGATGTCCTGAGTGAGTGAATTCGTTGCCGAATTCATGAATCGAAGGGCATAGCTCGGCCAGCGCGGCGTGCGCCAGATGGCCAGCGAACTCAGCCCGTCATTCCCGCGAACGCGGGAATTCACGACTGGACCCCGGCTTTCGCCGGGGTGACAAAGACCTGCTCCATGCGGAGCCGTCGCTTGACGCCCGCCGCCCACGGGGGAACAATGGGGCCGGTCCCCGTGGAGGTTGCCTTATGTCGCGACGCTCACGGCCCCTGATCATCGCTCTTCTCCTTCTCCCTCTCATTGCGGTGCTCGCGTGTGGCGGTTCTCAGCCGCCCGCTGAAAAGCCGGCGCCGGCGTCGGGCCCGCCACCCAAACCAATCACCGAGCTGACCAAGGAAATGCACGAACAGCTCGGCAAGGTGACCATCGTCCAGCAGGCCGTGATCCGGGGTGATCTGGAGACGGCGGCCGTGCCGGCCAAATGGATGGCCGACCATCAGGCGGTGGCGGGGTTCCCGGCCGAGACCGCTTCCTATGTGGCCGACATGAAGAAGTTCGCGGCCAACGTGGCCGGAGCCAAGGACATCAAGGGCGCCGCGACGGCGACAACGATGATGATCTCGTACTGTGGCGGCTGTCATGTGGCCGCGAAGGTCAAGCCTGCGTTTCCCGACCTGCCGAAACCCACCTGGACCAAGGGCGCGGCCGCGCACATGCTCGAGCACCAATGGGCGGTCGACCTGATGTATCAGGGACTGGCTGGACCATCTGACGAGCTCTGGAAGAAGGGCGTCGATGCGCTCAAAGCCGCGCCGCTCTCGGCAGCAGATCTGCCAAGGGACTCGAGCCTCACCACGGAGATCGTGGCCAACGAGAAGAAGATCCACGAGCAGGCCGACAAGGCACTGAAGACGATAGACATGGGCTCGCGAGTGGCGCTCTACAGCGAGGTGCTGGGCGAGTGCGCCTCCTGTCACAGCCTGCACGGCCGGGTGTGGGGCCCGGGGCTGCCTATTGGCAAGTAGGGACCCTGCACCGGTAAGAGTGGACTCGTCAGTCGCGGCGTGAAGGTGGAGCCTGGCGCTTGGCGCAACCTCGCCAGCCCCCTCTGGCCCCCGGTTGCGCCTGCAAAATTGGGCAATACACCCTTCTTGAATTCCCTTCTTGAATTCCCTTGACACCTGTGAATCGGCGTGGATACTTAACCCCACCGCTTGTCATCTGTACGTCTCTGCCCCCCCGCGAGGGGGAAATCGAGGAGGAAAGCCCCCATGAGAACACGCGTCTCTCGGATCCTGGGTGCAGTCGCACTGGTCGCCGTGCTTCTGCTCTCGAGTGCCCCGGCCTTCGCGCAAGGCGGAACGACTAACACCATTTCCGGCGTCGTCGTCGACTCGGGCGGTGGCGTTATTCCCGGTGCGGACGTCGTCGTCAAGCACAACGCCACAAATGTCACCCAGTCCAAGGTGACCAACTCTGAAGGCGTGTTCACGTTTTCGAACCTGAACATCGGCACCTACACGGTGACGGTGAGCCTGAGCGGGTTCAAGACGTTCGTGACCAACGATGTGGTCCTGACGTCGACAGCCCCGGCGAGCGTGAAAGCCACGCTGACCGTTGGCGGCATAGAAGAAACCGTGATGGTGCAGTCCACCGCCGAGATCATCCAGACGCAGTCGACGACGATCTCGTCGACGGTCAACATTAAACAGATTACGCAATTGCCGCTCACCACGCGCAGCGTGATGGACTTCGTCACGTTACTGCCGGGCGTCTCGACGCCGGGCGGCAATCGGAGTTCAACGGTCAACGGCCTGCCTCAGGGGATGATCAACATCACGCTCGACGGCGTGAACATCCAGGACAACACGCTGCGAAGCACCGATGGGTTCTTCTCCATTGTCGCTCCGCGGCTGGACGCGGTTGAGGAGGTGTCGGTGACGACGGCGGGGCAGGGGGCGGACTCGGCCCAGGGCGCGGTGCAGATCAAGTTCGTCACGAGATCGGGCTCGAACCTGTTCACCGGGAGCCTCTACGAGTACCGCCGCCAGGACAGCATGATCGCGAACACGTGGTTCAACATTCGCGACAAGGTGGCGAAGGCGAAGCTCAAGAGTGATCAGTACGGCGGGCGCGTGGGCGGCCCGATCATGATTCCGGGGCTGTTCGACGGTCGCAACAAGGCCTTCTTCTTCTTCAACATGGAAAAGACGACGTCACCGAGCGACGTCACGCGGAACCGCACGCTCCTGAACACCCAGGCGCAGCAGGGCATCTACGCGTTTGCGGGGGGGCAACTCGATGTGCTGGCGCTCGCGGCGGCCAACGGACAGGTCTCCACGGTCGATCCGATCATCAAGCAACTGCTGATTGACATCCGAAGTTCGACGGCGGGCGGATCTCTCACCGATCTCGACACGAACACGCAGCGATTCACCTACAACGTGCCCGTCGTATCGAACCGGATGTACCCGACGGTCCGCGTCGACTACAACATCACGAACCGGCACCGGTTCACCAGCTCGTTCAATTACCAGAAGTTCACCGACTACCCGGATACCCTCAATAGCCGCGACGCGAATTGGCCGGGGTTCCCCGTGTCGGCCGGCCAGACGTCGATCCGTCTGAGTTTGAGCAACTCGATTCAGTCGACGCTGCGCAACAACCTCATGAACGAGGTGCGCGTCGGGCTGAGCAGTGCGCCCGTGAAGTTCTTCGACGAATTGACGACCTCGATGTGGAAAGGCACGACCATCGCCAACCAGAACGGCTTCCAGCTGAACCTCGGCACGGTCGGACAGGGGCTGACCGGCCCGAGCGCTGCGCCGTCGCCGCAGTCGCGCAATGCGAAGCAACTGGCCATCGAGGACACGGTGACGTGGCTCAAGGGATCGCACAGCATTACGGGGGGCCTGTCGTTCACGCAGTACACGTACTGGCAGAAGATGTCGGCGCTGGTGCCGAGCATGAACTTCGGCCTGGTGACCGGCGACCCGGCTGAGAACATGATCACCTCGGCCATGGTCGGCGGCTCGTCGACCAACCAGACGGCGGCGAACCAGTTGTATTCCCTGTTGACCGGTCGCGTCTCGGCGATCACTGGCGACGCCCGAATCAACGAGGCCACTGACAAATACGACTACATGGGCGTGGGCACCGAGCGGGCGCGGATGAACGAGATGGGCTTCTACGTTCAGGATGCCTGGCGTGTGAAGCCGAATCTCACGGCAAACTTGGGAGTGAGGTACGACCTGCAGTTCCCGTTCTTCCCGATGAACAACGCCTACTCGATCGCCACGATGGCTGACTTCTGCGGGATCTCTGGCATGGACTCGTCGGGGAACTGCAACCTGTTCAACCCGAACGTGCAGTCCGGAAAGGTGCCGCAGTTCTATCAGTACACGGCAGGCACGAAGGGGTACCAGACCCAGTACAAGAACATCTCGCCCAGCCTCGGTGTCGCCTGGACCATTGGTGGAGGCTCGGGCCTGCTCAAGGCGCTGTTCGGCAACGAGGGAGACAGCGTGATCCGCGTTGGAGCCTCCCGCGCGTACAGCCGAAGCGGGATGAACGACTTCACGGGCCGATTCGCTGGAAACCCTGGCCTCACCATTCCCGCCAGCCGTTCGCAGTCGCTCGGCAATCTCGGCACGCTACCCCTGCTGTTCCGCGACCCGTCCGGCCTCGGTGCGCCGGCGGTCCTGGCAGCACCCGTCTATCCGATGACGACAGATGTTACCGGCCAGATCAGGGTATTCGACCAGAACATCAAGGTGCCCTATGCCGATTCGTACAGCTTCGGCATCTCGCGGGCGATCACCAAGACCATGGCCGTCGAGGTCCGCTACGTCGGCACCCGGTCGCGACTCGGCTGGGCCAACCTCAGCTACAACGAGGTCGACATCTTCGAGAACGGCTTCCTCAACGAGTTCAGATTGGCACAGGCCAACCTGCAGGCGAATATCGCGGCGGGCCGCGGCGCCAACTTCAAGTACTTTGGCGCCGGTACCGGCACCTCGCCGCTGCCGATCATGCTGGCGTACTTCGCGGGAGTCTCACAGGCCAATGCGTCGAATGCGGCGCTCTATACCTCGACGAACTTCAGCTCGTCGACCTACGTCAACCCGCTGGCGACGTACAACCCGAACCCGTTCACCGTCGCCCAGGCGCTCGTTCTGAATTCCACGACGCGGGCCAACGGTGTGACAGCCGGTCTGCCGCGGAATTTCTTCGTGATGAACCCCGACCTGCTCGGAACGAGTTCCACAACGGTCGGCGGATCGAGCTTCACGACGAACCAAGTCAGCACCGACTTCAACGGGTTGCAGGTCGAACTGCGCAGACGGTATTCGGGCGGCCTGCAGTTCGCGGCCAGCTATGCCTTCGGGCGGGGGTGGACCTCGAACTTCAGGACGCTGCGACAGCCGGTGTTCATGGTCCGCCGCGTGGGCGCGACCGGCGACGTGGATCACTCCTTCAAGCTGAATGCTGTCTACGACATGCCCTTCGGCCAGGGACGGCGCTTTTTGGGCAACGCCGGCGGCCTGCTCGAGCGAATCGTCGGGGGGTGGTCGGTCGGCTTGACGTCCCGCGTGCAGAGCGGGTATCTGGTCGACCTGGGCAACGTGCGCCTGATGGGCGGGTTGACGGCGGATGAAGTGCAAAGCCTGTTCAAGATCCGCATCGATCCGACGACCCAGAAGGTCTACATGCTCCCGCAGGACATCATCGACCAGACCGTCAAGGCCTTCAGCGTGAGCGCCACGACGGCGACGGGCTACGGCACGCTTGGGGCGCCGAGCGGCAAGTACTTCGCGCCGGCCAACGGCCCGGATTGCATCGAAATCGACAACGGGGCCGGCTACGGCGGGTGCCCCGGAACGACGCGATCGCTCGCTTTGCGCGGTCCGTGGTTCTCGCAAAGCGACCTCAGCGTCGCCAAGCGCATCCGCGTGGTGGGCCGCGTGAACGTCGAGCTGCGCGCCGAGATTCTAAACCTCTTCAACAAGGTCAACTACGTGCCGACCAACTACCTCGGCAACCAGGCGGCGAGCTTTGAAGTCACGTCGCTGACCGGCACCAACACGTCGCGCACGGCCCAGTTCGTGGGGCGCTTCTCCTGGTAGGCGAGTCGAATCGCCGCCTCACACCGCCGGAGAGTCGTTCGCGGCCTCCGGCGGGACGTCCCGACCAGCCAGACCGGCCCCGTGTCTGGTGATGCGCGGGTGAGTTGACAGAAGGCCTCCGGATCGTGGTGATCCGGAGGCCTTTTGCATTTTTCCTGGTCGAGCATCCCGGCAGGCAGAGAGATGGCATGGTCGCGTCGAGGTGAAGGCACGACCCTTGGGCGGCAACTGTGAACCAGATTGCAGAGGCCGGCCTGTCCGGCCTAGCCTATGAAACACCGGTTGGAGTGCTGCGCGATCGCACCGTTCGCCGAACAGCGACACTTGGAAGTTCCGCGGGCGTTCAGAGCGACGACTCGAGGCAGTTCCAGCAGGGCGAACGTGCGTAGCCACAAGAGCGTATATGGCGCATTTCTTCGTGTATTGCTTGGGAATTATCGATGCTGAAGCCGAAACCAGAGCCGAGCACGGCGAGGCGTGGTGGTTCGTCATCGTCGACGTCGTCGCCGCGCTCACCGATTCGGCCAATCCCTCCGGCTACCTCAAGGACATGCGACGTCGCGAGCCGGTCTTGGGCGAGGTTCTCACGGGAGGGGGGCAATTTGTCCCCCCCCTTGGCTTCAAGGTCGCGACCGAGGGCGGGACTCAGAAAGTCCTGTGCTGGCACACGGATAGGAGATATCCATGCCCCACAACGCTCCGCCGCAATCCAGCCTCATCCTCTACCAGACGGAAGACGGCCGCACGCGCATCGAGTGCCGCTTCCAGGACGACACGATCTGGCTGACGCAGGCGCTCATCGCCGAACTGTTCCAGGTTGTCGTGCCGACCGTGAACGAGCACCTGAAAGGCATCTTCGCCGAGCTCTCGCGGAGCAGGAATATGAGCGGTTTGCTGCCCGACGCCGCGCCAGCCTCGAAGACGAGGCGGAGGCTGATACGTTCAAGCAACTCGAAAACGCGGTAAAGACACTGCCGGCCATGAAGAAAAGCAAGCGCCCAAAGCCATAAACGAAGACGAGGCGAGAACAGATGAAAGTCGCGACCTGGAATGTGAACGGCATCCGCGCCCGTGAGGCGCAGGTGCAGGAGTGGCTCGAGCGCGAGCAGCCGGATGTGGTCTGCCTGCAGGAACTGAAGGCTGCCCGCGAGCAGGTTCCCGCCGGCCTCCAGCAACTCGACGGCTACTGGGGCTACTGGCACGGTGCCGCCGCGTACTCGGGCGTCGCCCTGCTCGTGCGGAAGGCCTGCTGCCGGCAGCCGCCTGAGTTCACCCATCCCGAATTCGATCACGAGACGCGCATCGTCTCGGCCGATATCGGCCCGTTTGTCGTCTCATCAATCTACGTCCCAAACGGGGGCAAGGACTTCGCCGCCAAGGTCCATTTCCTCGAAGCGCTGGCCGGCTACACGCATCATTACGCGGCTGATGGCCGCGCGATCGTACTGTGTGGCGACATGAACGTGGCCCGCACGGACATGGACGTCCATCCCAAGGAGCGCAAGCCTGGTGCGATCGGCCAGTCGCCGCAAGAACGCGACCTGTTCGAGCGCGTCATCGGTCATGGACTCGTCGACCTTGGCCGCTCACTCGATCCCACCAACGCCGACCTGTTCACGTGGTGGCCGCCGTGGCGGAACATGCGGCAGAGGAACATCGGCTGGCGGCTCGACTACGTGCTCGCCAGCGAGAGCGTGGCCAGCCGCGCCACCTCGTGCCCGTCGTTCCGCGAGATCGGGACGAGCGACCATGCGCCCGTCGTCGCCACTATTGACGGGTCGTGACGAGATGACGCTCTGGTAAAATAGGGCCAATCAAGCCCCGGAGGCGAGTCGTGCGCGTGGCCTGTGTCCCCGGCATCGTGTCGATCTGTATGACCGCGGCAGCGGCCGCCTTCGCGCAGGCGCCCCCGGCGCGCGCGGTTACCGCGGCGCACGTGACCGTCGAACTCCTCTGTGCCGCCGAACGGCCGGTCGCCGGTCAGCAGGCGATGGGTTTGCAGTTCACGCTCGAGCCAGGGTGGCACATCTACTGGCAGAATCCCGGTGACTCGGGCACTCCGCCCGACACGCAGTGGCAGTTGCCCGCTGGCGTCTGGGCCTCGCCCGTCGAGTGGCCTCTTCCCGAGCGCATAGACGAAGCGGGGTCGGTCAACTACGGCTATCGCGGCCACGTCGTGCTGCCGTTCACACTGACGATCGCGCCCAGTGCCGCTGGCGCGCCGCTGGCGGTCCGGGCGGCCGTGCAATGGCTGGTCTGCCGCGACATGTGCGTGGCGGGCAAGGCGGCCCTGGAGCTGAAGTTTCCCCTCGTCTCAGCCGATCGGGCCCGTGTGGGCGAATGGGAGCTTCTGATCGCCCACGCGAAGCGTCAGGTGCCGCAACCCGCGCCGTCGTCATGGAAGGCGACCGCCAAGGCCTCCGGCGACGCGTTCGTCGTGGACATCATCACGGGACGATCCGAGCAGAGCGGCACGATCTTTCCGCTCGACGTCAGCCAGGTTGACGATGGCGCACCACAAGGACAGGAATCTTTGCCGGCCGGTGTCAGGTTCACGTTGCGCAAATCGCAGCAGTTGGTTAAAGATCCCGCTACGCTGCGTCTTGTCGTCGCGCTGGATGGTGGGCGGGCTGGCATCATTGAGGTGCCGCTGGTCCGTTAAGGTGGTTTCGACATTGAGAACGGGTTTTGAAGGCGGTTCGAGGCACAAGGAGTTGGACATGCGGAAGACGACCATCTGGGTTCTGGCTCTGGCGCTTGCTCTGGTGACCGTCGCACTGACGATACACGCAGCGAAGGTCGGCGACCCGGCGCCGGCCTTCACCGCGACCGACACCAAGGGCAAGACCCACACGCTGTCGGCGTTCAAGGGCAAGTGGGTTGTGCTCGAGTGGCACAACAACGGATGCCCGTACGTGAAGCGACACTACGCCGGTAACATGCAGAAACTCCAGCGGGACTGGACGGCGAAGGGGGTGGTCTGGTTGACGGTGATTTCGTCGGCACCCGGCACGCAGGGCTATGTCACGGCTGCCGAAGCCGAGACTTACGCGAAAGAGGTGAAGGCGGCGCCGACGGCCATCCTGCTCGATCCGAAGGGTGATCTCGGTCATTTGTACGAGGCCAAGACGACACCGCACATGTATGTCATCAATCCGCAGGGCGTCCTGGTCTATAACGGCGCGATTGACAACAAGCCGTCCACCAATCCGGCCGACACTGCCACGGCCACCAACTACGTGTCCGCGGCGTTGACGGAAGGGTTGGCAGGTAAGCCCATCACCACGTCGACATCCCGTCCGTACGGGTGTTCCGTGAAGTACGCGCAGATCGAGTAGCGGCCACCCGTTTCGCACATTCGTCATTCTGGCGAATGCCGGAATCCAGTGCAGGGCACGCTGGCTGCTCCCCGCCGGGTGCGCCTTTCGGAGGTCTCGCGTGCTCACATCGATTGTCTCTCGCCAATGGCTGCTCGGTGCGCTGACGGCCGCATTGGTGGCCGTTGCGGGGTGGGTGATTCCCTTCCACGCGCAGTCAACCGAACCCCTGATCTACACAGACGCGGCCGCGCCGATCGAGCGACGCGTGAGCGATCTGGTGGGCCGCATGACGCTCCAGGAGAAGGTCTCCCAGTTGGTCCACGACGCGAAGGCAATCAACCGGCTTGGCGTGCCGGCCTACAACTGGTGGAACGAGGGGCTGCACGGCGTGGCCCGCGCAGGGCGGGCCACGGTGTTTCCCCAGGCCATCGGTCTGGCGGCGATGTGGGACACGGCGCTCATGCGCGAGGTCGCGACGGCGATTTCCGACGAAGCCCGCGCCAAGCACCACGAGTTCGTGCGCCGCGGCCAGCGCGGCATCTACGAGGGCCTGACCTTCTGGTCGCCCAACATCAACATCTTCCGCGATCCCCGCTGGGGCCGCGGGATGGAGACCTACGGCGAGGATCCCTATCTGGTGGGCCGACTGGCGGTTGAGTTCGTCAGGGGTCTTCAGGGGGACGACCCGAAGTACTTGAAGACGGTCGCGACACCCAAGCACTTTGCCGTGCACAGCGGACCTGAGTCGGATCGCCACACGTTCGACGCGACGGTCGACGAACGCGACTTGCGCGAGACCTACCTGCCGCAGTTCGAGATGGCCGTGCGCGAGGGCGGCGCGCTTTCGGTGATGTGCGCCTACAACCGCTACCTGGGCGTTCCCGCGTGCGCCAGTCCGCTGCTGCTCGACCAGGTGTTGCGCAAGGAATGGGGGTTTGCCGGCTACGTCGTGTCGGACTGCGGCGCCATCGACGACATCTACCAGACGCACAAGCTTGTCAAGACGGCGGCAGAGGCGGCGGCCATGGGCGTGCGGGGCGGCTGCGATCTGAGTTGCGGCGACACGTACAAATCACTGGTCGAATCCGTCAAGCTCGGGCTCATCACCGAAGCCGACATCGACGTGGCGGTGCGGCGATTGTTCACGATCCGCTTCAGGCTCGGCATGTTCGATCCGCCAGCATCGGTGCCGTACGCGCAGATTCCATATGCGACCGTCGACAGCCCGGCACACCGGAGGCTGGCGCTTCAGGCGGCGCGCAAGTCGATCGTCCTGCTCAAGAACGAGGGCCAACTGCTTCCGCTCAAGGCCGGATACAAGACGATCGCTGTCATCGGGCCAAACGCAGACGATGAGGAGGTGCTGCTGGGAAACTACAACGGGACGCCCACCAGCGCGGTGACGCCGCTGCAGGGGATCAGGGCCAGGCTGGGATCCTCGGCTCGCGTCCTGTTTGAACAGGGCACCGACTGGGCCGACAACCTCCCTTCGTTCGAGGTCATTCCTTCGAGCGCCCTGCGCACGACATCCGGGGGCCGCACGGTTCCGGGCCTGACAGGCGCCTACTTCAACATCCGCGGGCAGAGCACCTCAGCGTCGTGGCAGTCGTCGACACTCACGTTTCCGGCACTCGGTGACACAGCTGTGTTGACGCGGGTCGATCCCCGGATCGACTTCCGCTGGCTCGATCGATCGCCCGATCCGCAATTGCCGGATGACGGCTTTGCCGTCAGGTGGACCGGCGAGCTTGTCGCGCCAGAGACGGGCACGTATCAACTGGGCGGCGTCGGCCTCAGTGGATTCCGCATCTACCTGGATGACGAACTGGTGGTCGAATACCGGGGCAATCACGAATCGAACAAGAAGGCCAAAGCCGTGCTGCTCGAAGCCGGGCATGCCTACCGGCTGCGCATCGAGTATTTCAACCGCCACGCCGATGCGCGGTTCCAGTTGTTCTGGTCACGACCCGTGCGACGGCTCGAAGAAAAGGCGCTCGCTGCCGCCCGCCAGGCCGATCTGATTGTCGCTGTGATGGGACTCTCGCCGCGGCTCGAGGGCGAACAGATGGACGTGCCGGTCGAGGGTTTCAAGGGCGGCGATCGCGTCGATCTCGGCTTGCCCAATGCGCAGGATCGCTTGCTGCACGCGCTGGCGGGGCTTGGCAAGCCCCTCGTCCTCGTCCTGCTCAACGGCAGCGCGCTGGCGTGCCCGTGGGCGGTCGAACACGTGCCCGCGATCGTCGAGGCCTGGTATCCGGGCCAGGCGGCGGGGACAGCACTCTCTGACGTGCTGGCGGGCGATTACAACCCGGCAGGCCGTCTGCCGGTGACGGTCTACTCGTCGGCGACGCAACTGCCGCCGTTCAACGACTACGCGATGAAGAACCGAACGTACCGGTACTTCACGGGCGAGCCGCTGTTTCCCTTCGGGTTCGGCTTGAGCTATACGACGTTTGCCTACCGGAACCTTGTGATTCCGGCGCAGGCGCTGGCCGGCCAACCCGTGGCCGTGTCGGTCGACGTCGAGAACACCGGCACTCGCGCCGGCGAGGAAGTGGTCCAACTCTACGTGACCGATGTCGCCGCCACGGTGCCCGTGCCCATCCGATCACTTCAGGGTTTCGAGCGCATCACGCTCAAGCCTGGCGAGCAGCGGACGGTCAGGTTCACTCTGGCGCCGCGTCAACTGTCGCTCGTCGACAAGAACATGCAACGGGTCATCGAACCTGGTGTTTTCGAGATCGCGGTCGGGGGAAAACAGCCGGGGTTCAAGGGCCGGGCCGACGCGGCGACGACGCAGGTGGTGACGGGACGGTTTGAAGTCACGGGGAGCACGTACTCCGTCAGATGACGTTCGGCTGACCCGTTTCCGCCGGCCCCTTTAGTACACGAACTCCCGGATGTCGTACGTGGCGAATTTCGGTCCGGACTCGTCGAAGCGGAGTCCGGCCCGAATCGCTTCGCGCTGCGTGCGCCTGGCTTCGGGTGAGAGCGATTGGATCGCCTCACGTTCCGCGATGCGCGGGTATGCCGTGCTCGCGATTTCGACGAGGTCGCTGAAGTAGATCAGATCTCCCTCACCCAATTGCATCTGGTTAACGACCGCAACGGTGTCGGCCACGTGGCCGGTCGCGAATCGCTCACCGCCAAGCCCGGTCATCACGATGACGCCGACCTGCACACCGGCACCTTTGATTCGGCGCACGGTATCAACTGCGTCGGCAGCACGCCCGGGTTTCCGAATGAAGGCGAGCAGCGGATCGTGGCCAGACTCGAGGCCGATATACACGCGCCGCAGGCCAAGGTGGCTGAGCAGCCGGTATTCGTCGGCGGTCTTCCTGGTGCCCGTGAACCCATCCACAAACGCGCACACGCCACGGGGGATGGCGTCCAATTCCTCAACCAATGTCTCAAAAATGGGTACGATCGTCGCCATCGGCACCGCCAGCGCGTTGGCCGCTCCGAGAAAGATACCGCGCGATCGCAGGTTGATCGACGCGCCGAGGTACCGTCGCACCTCCTCCACGTGCGCGCGGAACTGGTCCGGCGATTTCACGTGGTAGCCGTCATGATAGAGGTCGCAGAACGTGCACGTGTTGAAGGAGCAGCCGTCGGTCGCCTGCACGACCAGTGACAGGTACTGATCGGGCGGCAGGATGCCCACCGGTCGATACACCGTCGCAAAGCGACCGGCGTCGCTGCGCGCCTGCGCCGCATCACACTGCGCGCACAGTTGCAGGTGAGATACGACCAGTTGGGCAACGACTGACTCGACTGGTCCCGCCCATCGCCACGCTGGTGTCGTGACGGCATCGGCAGTCTCGCGCGCGAATGTGGCCGCGCCATCAACGACCGCGTCCGCCCCGGCCGGCGTCAGCCACATCCGCGAGCGGGACGCGCCACTCCCCCGCTTCTCCAACACCTCCCCGCTCAATCCCCTCCGCCACGTCACGTCATCCTGGTAGACGCAGTAGAGACGCCCGCCGAGATCCCATGAGACCACGTGCGTCTCGTCGCGGCTGACGGCCAGCGAGTGCGGTTTGAGGCTGATGATGAAGGAGGACGATGCGTGTGTCGCGCGCAGAACCATGTGTGGGTCCAGTATAGACGCGCGTGGCGGGATGAACGCGAATCCCTGAGTCAGGCGCGAAAGGGACCGGGTGACATGTTCCCCATATCCTGGAGAGTGTCACCCGACCCCTTTCTCACGTTCGCTCCCGTTTAGAACTTGCCGAAGGTCCCGGTATCGTCGAACGGGATGGCTTTCTCGGCCTTGGTGGGCGTCGGGCCGGTCTTCGCCCTGGGCGTCATCGACATCTTGACCACCTTGCCGCCCGCCGCCGGCGCTGCCTTCCGGGCTACCGTCCGCGCCGGAATGCTCGCCGACCGGCTGCCGCCCACCATCATCTCGAGGTTGCCGACCACCTGCATGGACGTCTCGGCCTGCGCGTTGAGTTCCTCGCTGGCTGCGGCGCTCTCTTCCGCCGTCGCCGCGGTCGTCTGCGTCACCTGCTCCATCTGCGAGATGCTCTGGGTCACTTGCTCAATCCCCTGCGTCTGCTCGCGGCTCGCCACGCTGATTTCATCCACCAGCGAACGGACCTTTGTCGCCTTCTCCGTGATGACGCCAATCACCGACCCCATCTGGGTCACCCGGTCGCTGCCCTGCTGCGACCGCGCAATCGCGTCCTCAATCAGGCTGGCCGTGTCCTTGGCCGCCTGCGCCGACCGCTGCGCCAGATTCCGCACCTCGTCGGCCACCACGGCGAAGCCCATGCCGGCTTCGCCTGCTCGCGCGGCTTCCACGGCGGCGTTGAGCGCCAGGATGTTGGTCTGGAACGCAATCTCGTCAATTGTCTTGATGATCTTCGAGATCTTGCCGCTCGAATCGCGGATGCCGGCCATCGCCTCGACCATCGCGGCCAGCGCCACGTTGGACTCCTGCACGGCCTTCTCGGTCTCGACCACCAGCCCCGCCGCCTGTTGCGAATTCTGTGCGTTCTTGCGCGTCATCGACGCCATTTCTTCCATCGACGCGGACGTCTCTTCGAGCGAGGCCGCCTGCTCGGTCGATCCCTGCGAGAGCGACTGCGCCGACGAAGCCACCTGCGATGAGGCCGCCACCACCTGCTCGGCCGACGTCCGCATCTCGACGGCCGTGTCGCGCAACTGTCGCGTGATGCCACGAACCAGCCAGACGACGAGACCGGCAATCGCCAGCGACACCAGGACCATCAGACCAATGACCGTCAGGCCCTTCTGTGCGGCCGCCTGACCTTCCGCCTTAGCCTCCACGAGGCGCTTCTCCTGAGAATCCAGGATCGCATCGATGAGGGCAGCGTTCTCATCGGTGAGCGCCCGGTTCTTCGCGCGCGACAACATCTGTGCGTCGTGGTACTTTCCGGCGTCGATCAACGCACGGACATCTACGTTGTTTATCTCCCACTGCTGAATCAGCCCCTGACTCTTGGCGAGCGCGTCCTTCTCGACCTGTATCCTGACGATCGGCGTGATGGCCTCGACCGTTTTGTTGAAGTCGGCGAGCACCACCTTGTTGCGTTCCACCCACGTGTCGTAGTTCTTCTTGTCGTTGTCGTACCCGGAGAGAATCAGGATCTTCTCGGCGGCGTACAACTCGAAGCCGAGGCGCTTGAGTTTGGCGGCCAGCCGGAGTTGGTGCGCTTGATCAACGGCGTCATCGAACCGGGACGACGCTCCGCGCTCACTCCACCAGGATTGTGCGCCGCCGATGAAGACGATTGCGACCAACACGCCAATGGCCGAAAAGAGCTTCTTGCCGACGGTCCAGTTGCTGCCCACGATGCTCTCCTGCTTGGATAAGTCGGCGCCTGTCGTTCCGGGAAGACGTGGAGGGCTTTTTCCCCTTGTCGCCGACACCGATTGTCTGACCAAGGCACGGCTCATCCGTGTCCTACACCGGAAAATCGACAATCTGGCTCCAAACTTGAACCACCGGGATTGGAGCCGCCCAACGAGAAGGCGCCCAACGAGGCTCGACAGATGACGCTCCGGATGGCAGACTGAAGGCACGAAATCACGGGACCGGCGATCACGATGCGCTATCAGACGATCTTTCTCGATGCGGGCGGTGTGCTGGTGTGCCCGAACTGGGACCGGGCAGCCGAGACACTCGGGCGGCATGGCGTGCGGGTCGAGGCGGCCACGCTCGCGGCGGCTGAACCGGCCGTCAAGCGCCAGCTCGATGTGGCGCACACCGTCCGCGCCACTAACGACGAGCAGCGTGGATTCCTGTATTTCGACCTGATCCTCAAGCGTGCCGGCATCAGCCCGACCGCCCGGAGCGACGCCGCGCTCGCCGAGTTGAAAGTGTTCCACGACCGTGAGAACACCTGGGACGCCATGCCGGGCGACGTCATCCCGGCGCTTCGGCGCCTGAAGGGCGCGGGGTTTCGCGTCGTGGTGGTGTCGAACACGAGCGCGACGCTCCGCCGGGCCTTCTCGCGACTGGGCATTGAGCCGTTCATCGACCTGGTGATTGCGTCGGACGAAGAGCGTGTGGAGAAACCCGACCCACGCCTGTTCCACATCGCGCTCGAACGCGCCGGCGCGGACCCGGCGACCACAATCCACTGCGGCGATCTCTACGAGATTGACATCGTCGGCGCACGGGCAGCTGGTCTGCCCGCCGTGCTGCTCGATTCGGCCGGCGTCTACAATGGCGTCGATTGCCCGCGCGTCGCGTCGATGACGGAACTGATGGACGGCCTGCTCGCCGGACGATTCGATTCGGAGGGTGTCGGGGCGCAATAAAGTGCGCCCCTACGAATTCGGGTGTCTGGAGTCCCTGTCGGGCGCACGGTGAGTCTCCGTGCGGCATCTCTCTTTTTAGGGGTGCGACAGGTCGCGCGGTGCAGTGCGTCTCTTTGCGGAAGAACGCCGCCATCTTGATCTGTCGTAGGGGCGCGATTGATCGCGCCCGCGGAAACGATCTTTTATCGCGTGAGGTGCTCCAATGAAACGCATGCGTATTCTGATGGTGCTCATCGTGGTGGCCGCGGCAGTGGTGAGCAGCCAGGCCCAGCAGCCGGGTCCGGCCAACGTCCTGCTGAAACCCGCGCGTGTCTTCGACGGCGCGTCAGCCCAGTTGCACGAGGGGTGGGTCGTGCTTGTCACCGGAAACAGGATTGCGGCTGCCGGCGCGGCGGCCGATGTGAAGGTGCCTGCCGGCGCACAGGTCATCGATCTCGCCGGTATGACGCTGCTGCCCGGACTCATCGACGCACACTCGCACATCTACCTGCATCCGTATAACGAGGCGCTGTGGAACGACCAGGTGATGAAGGAGACGCTGGCGTACCGCACGATCGCGGCGGTGCTGCACTGCGAAGCCACGCTCATGTCGGGATTCACGGCGCTCCGCGATCTCGGCACGGAAGGCGCCGAATACGCAGATGTGTCGGTGCAGAAGGCGATCAACGAAGGACGCATTCCCGGGCCGCGATTGCAGGTGGCCACCAAGGCCATTGTCGCGTCGGCCAGCTATGGCCCAGGCCCGAGAGGTTTTGCCACGAACTTCGAACTGCCACGAGGGGCCGAGGAAGTGTCGGGCGTCGATCAGATGTTGTGGGCCGTGCGCGATCAGATCGGCCACGGCGCCGACTGGGTGAAACTGTACGCCGACTATCGCCGCGGGCCGAATGGGTCGACGGTGCCAACCCTGAATCCAGCCGAGATGCAGGCCGCTGTGCAGGAAGCGCGGCGGGCACGACGCCCCGTGGCTGTCCACGCCGCCAATCCCGATGGCATGCGCGACGCGGTGATGGCTGGCGTCGACACCATTGAACACGGCTACGGCGGCACAGACGAGATCTTCAAGCTGATGGCCGACAAAGGCGTCGTCTACTACCCGACACTGGCGGCCCAAGAAGCCTCGTCTATCTACAACCAGGGCTACAAGCCGGGCGTGTCGAAGCCCACGGCGTCGATGGAAGAAGGGCGCCGCGCGTTCCAGTCGGCCATGAAGCAGCACGTCATCATCGGCCTCGGCAGCGACGTGGGGGTGTTTGCGCACGGCACGAACTGGCGCGAACTCGAGTTGATGGTGGAATACGGCATGACGCCAGTCCAGGCGCTCATCGCGGCGACCTCCATCAACGCGAAGGCGATGAACTGGGCAGACCGGATCGGTCAGGTAAAGACGGGCCTGCTTGCCGATCTCGTGGCGTTCGCGGGCGACCCGACCAAAGACATCACGGTCTGCCGGACCGCGAAATTTGTGATGAAGGACGGGAAAATCTACCGGCAGCCGTAGGCGCGCCGCCGTGCGGGCGCCCCTACTTGACCACAACCTTCGCCCAGTCCCACCCTTCGAGCCCCTTCGCGTTGACCGCCTTCACCGAGATGATCGTGCCGGGTTCGATGCCGGCGAGGGTCGCCTCAGGCTTCAGGACGGTCATCCGGTTCTTGAGCGGCGATGCCGCCGGGCCGTACGCCACGATGTAGCTGCGCACGCTCTTCTCGGAACTCGGTGTCCACGTCAGCTTTGCCGTCTTGCCCTGGTAGCCCGCCACCTTCAGTCCGGTGAGCCGGGACGGGCTCGACGCCAGCAGCATGATGCTGGCCACGGTCGTCCGGCTGGTCTCGGTCACCAGATCGTGATTGACCGTCTCAAGCAAGTCGGTCGGCTGGTGGTAGTGCGGATTGCCCAGCACCGGGTACGACCCGATCCCGCCAACGATGTCGCCGTACGCCTCGTAAAACGCGGCGGCGTCGGTCGACTTGAAGTACAGGGAGTCATACGTGATCAACCTGGTGAAGAACGACGCCGCGTGCTGCACGTCCCGGATGCCGGGGTTCGAGTACCGAATCGTGTTGTCGAGACGGTGATCATTGGACCAGCCGATCATGTCGTTGTTGAGCGCCCCGACGATCTTCCAGCCCGCCGCCTTCGCCCGGCGCACAAACTCTCGGCTTCCGAGCAGCCCCGCTTCTTCGCCCGTAAACGACGCAAACACGACTGTCGCCGGCATGGGCTTGCCGGCCAGCACCCTCGCGGCCTCGACCAGTGCCGCCGTCGCCGAGCTGTCGTCGTCTCCGCCCGGGCTCACAACATTCGAATCATAGTGGCTGCTGACCACGTAGATGAGCTCGGGGTTCTCTGTGCCCTTGAGTGTAGCGACGATGTTGGCGGATTTGCCGTCGAGCGCGCCCCTGGGCTCGAACCACTGATATTCGGGCTCGTAGCCGAACGAACGGTACAGATTGAAGAGATACTCCCCGGCCAGCTTATTGCCCGGCTTCGAGATGTGTTTGGAATCGAACTCGAAGAGCCGCTTCTCGTAGGTGTCGATGCGCGTTATTGACACGTCGGCCAGCGTCCGCTTCACCGCAGTGGCGATGGGCGCGAACATCCGCTGCCCCTCGGCGCGGAGCGCCTTCTCCGCGGCGAGGTTCGCATCCAGTCGGGCGACGACGTCGGCTTTGGTGACCTTGCGATCGAGGGGCACCAGGTAGATACCGCGCTCGGGCGAGACGGTGTCGCCGTCGCGCTCGGCGCTGATCAGGATCTGCCGGCCATCGGGGCTGACTACCCACGCGTACTCAGGGGCGATCGTGCGAATCGTGTTGTTGTGGAACAGCCTCACGCGCCCGAGCGACGTCAGGTCGTAGAGCGACGAGCGCATGTGACGGGGTTCGCCGGTGGCGTACAGCACGACGTTGTTTGTGACGAAGCGCGGAAGCGTGTCGTGCTGGATTTCGCGCGTCACGCGCGTTTCGTTTGAGCCATCGCGGTTCAGGACGTAGATCTCCCAATCGTCCTTCGACATCACCTGCAGGGCCACACGGCTGCCATCGGGCGCCAGGGCCGGATTGGCCAGCCGGTCGCGCGTCTTCTTGATGGGCTTCGCTTCTCCACCAACGGGTCCGGCCATCAACGTCGTCTCGTCGCCGTGACGCACAAGGTACCCCCACGTCGAGCCATCGGCCGAAATGGTGCACCCTGTGCCGTCGATTGTTATCGTGGCCCCCGTCCTCCTATAGACCAGGGCGAAACTGGTGGCGCCTTGACCGCCGCGGCCACCACCTCCCCCACCGGCCGGACCACCGGCGCCGGCAGCCTGCGCAGCGCCCCCGCTCCCGGTCCCACCAGCACCCGCGGCACCACGGCCGCCCCCCGTACCCGCACGCCCGCTTCCTGGCGCGGCGCCGCCTGCCTGGGCGGCCGGACGGGCAAACGGGTTGGTCTGCACGGGGAGATACACGATCGACTCGCTCTTCGGCACAATCTGGAAGTTCTGTTTGTAGCCCGGTTCGGTGGTGACGGCTACCGGCTGCCCGCACGTCGCGGGCATGGCGTAGACATCGTTGCGCGACGCGTCGTCTTCGCGCGCGCCGAGGAAGTAGATCGTCTGACCATCGGCGCTGAAGGCGGGCGCCTGCTTCAACAGTCCATCGGGCGGGCACACGCGATCCTTGCCGGACTCCACCACGACGATGTCCACGAACTTTGCCTGGAGGAAATTCAACAGTTGCTGCCCGGCTCCTCGACCGCCTCCCTGTCCACCCGCCTGGCCGGCATCCGCGACGGCCTTCGACACTTCATCCGACGGACGCGGCCTGAGGTACACAAGCCGGTCGCTGGTGGACGCGAACGACAGGCTGTGGCCACCGACCTCGGCCACGGCCTTTGCCTCCGCCGACGCCTGGACGATTCTGGTCTTGCGCGCAGGACCCGTGCCGGTCTCGTACGTCACCAGTTTCCCGTCCGGGCTGAATCGTGGATTGAGCCCGTCGGTGGTGATCTCGATCGTCTTGTAAAGCTCGCCCGTCTGCAGCGCGATCGGTTCCAGGAGGGCCTCGCCTCCCGTGGCCGTCAGCAAGCTTCTGTAGGCGGTGAGCGCCGCAATGTAATCGCCCCGGTCCCACGCGTCGTTGGCGAGATCGAACGATGGCTTGGCGGGTTGCTGGGCGCTGGCCGCGACGACCAATCCGGCGAGCAGACCTGCGGCACAGAGGGCGCGTTTCGTCGACATGGTATGAGACCCTTTCAGTGGGCTGTCCTCCGGGCGATACGCGCCCAGGTGTCCTTGAGCGTCACGGTCCGATTGAACACGAGTTTCCCGGGTTGCGAGTCGGGGTCCACCGCGAAGTAGCCAAGCCGCTCGAACTGATACCGGTCGCCGGCCTTCGCCGCCGCAAGCGTCGGTTCGACCGGGCATGACAGGGTTTCGAGTGATGCCGGATTGAGCGACGTTCGCCAGTCGCCGCCATCGGCCTGATCGCCGGGCGTCTGGTTGGTGAACAGCCGGTCGTACAACCGGACCTCGGCGGTGAGCGCGTGCGAGGCCGACACCCAGTGGATGGTCGCTTTCGGTTTGCGGCCATCGGGCGCGTTGCCGTCGCGCGTCGCGGGATCGTACGTGCAGTGAAGCATGGTCACCTCACCAGCGGCGTTCTTCTCGACGCGGTCGCAGGTCAGAAAATACGTGCCCCGCAGGCGTACTTCACGGCCGGGCGAGAGCCGGAAGAACTTCTTCGGCGGTTCCTCCATGAAGTCGTCGCGCTCGATATAGAGTTCGCGCGAGAACGGCACCTGCCGCGTCCCGGCGTCAGGATTTTCCGGGTTGACGGGGATCCTGATCTGGTCAACATGACCTTCGGGAACGTTGTCGATGACGACCTTGAGCGGCCGCAGCACCGCCATCGCCCGCGGCGCGCGCCTGTTGAGGTCGTCGCGCACGGCGTCCTCGAGCAGCGCCACGTCCACGAGGTTCTCGCGTTTGGCGACGCCAATACGGGCGGCAAATTCCCGCATCGCCTCCGGCGTGTAGCCCCGCCGCCTGATCCCGCTCAACGTCGGCATGCGCGGGTCGTCCCACCCCCGCACCACGCCTTCCTGCACCAGCGAGAGCAGACGCCGTTTGCTCATCACGGTGTAGGTGAGATTGAGCCTCGCGAACTCGATCTGCCGGGGCCGGCTCGGCACGGTGCAGTGCTCGATGCACCAGTCGTAGAGCGGACGATGATCCTCGAACTCCAGCGTGCACAGCGAATGCGTGATGCCCTCGATGGCGTCCGACAACGCGTGCGCGAAGTCGTACATCGGGTAGATACACCAGGCGTCACCCGTGCGGTGGTGCGTGGCCCGGCGAATGCGGTAGAGCGCGGGATCGCGCAGATTGATATTGGGCGAGGCCATGTCGATTGTCGCGCGCAGCGTGTAGGCCCCGTCGGCGAACTCCCCGGCCCGCATCCGGCGAAACAGGTCGAGACTTTCCGCGATCGGGCGGTTCCGGTACGGAGACTCGCGCCCGGGCTCGGTCAGCGTGCCCCGATGCTCACGGACTTCGTCTGGCGTCAGATTGTCGACGTAGGCCAGACCCTTGTCGATGAGCTCGACGGCCCACTGATAGAGCTGTTCGAAATAATCGGACGCGTAGTACTCGCGATTCTCCCAGTCGAAGCCGAGCCAGCGCACGTCCTCCTTGATCGCGTCGACGTACTCGACATCTTCCTTGGCCGGATTCGTGTCGTCGAAGCGCAGGTTGCAGGCGCCGCCGAATTCCTGTGCCACGCCAAAATTCAGGCAGATCGACTTCGCGTGTCCGATGTGCAGGTAACCGTTTGGTTCGGGGGGGAAGCGGGTCCGGACACGGCTGCTGTTTCGCCCCGCCGCCAGGTCGCCGGCCACGATGGCGCGGATGAAATCGAGAGGGGGCGCGGCGTCGGTGCTCATCCGGCAATTGTACCCGGTAGACCGCACGGATTGCAGGTAGCTGGCATTCGGGCTGGACTCGGGCTACTCTGGAGGTGGGCCATTCAGGAAAGGACCATCCATGATCGTCACGCGCAGAGAAGCTCTGTCGACGCTCGGCGTGAGCGCCATCGCCCTGGCCGTTCCCGGCCGCGAGATCATCGCCGCTGAGGGTGGGCAGGCGGCAGCGCCGGTCGGACCGTATGTGCTCGCGCCGCTTCCGTATCCTGTCGGAGCGCTCGAGCCGCACATCGACGCGCTGACGATGCAGATCCACCACGATCGGCATCACCAGGCGTACGTGAATAACCTGAACGCCGCGATAGCCAGCGCGGGCGAGGCCGGCAAGACGCCGCTCGACGACCTGCTGAAGAACCTTGCGGCGGTACCAGAGGCCGTGCGCGTGGCCGTGCGCAACAACGGCGGCGGGCACGTGAACCATCGCCAGTTCTGGACGTTGCTGGCGCCCAACGCCGGCGGGCCGCCGTCGGGCGCCATTGCGGACGCCATCAAGGGAACGTTTGGCAGTTTCGACGCGTTCAAAGACCAGTTCGCCAAAGCCGCCATGGGCCGCTTCGGAAGCGGCTGGGCTTGGCTCAGCGACGACCGCGGCACACTCGTCGTCCACAGCACGCCGAACCAGGACACGCCCTCGATGGAGGGCAAGCGTGCCGTGTTCGGCCTCGACGTATGGGAGCACGCCTACTACCTGAAGTACCAGAACCGGAGGGCCGACTACGTGGGGGCGTTCTGGAACGTGATCAACTGGGCGGAGATCAACAAGCGCCTGGCGGGGTGACGGCTTGCCGCGCAATCTCGTGGGGTGACTTCTGGTCTGCCTTAGACGTGAAAGTGCGTGACTCGATCGCCGGCCTGGCGGATGATGTCGGCGGTGCCAAAGGCCAAGTCCCCGACAATCGAAGGGGTGGGGCGGAAGGGAACGAGTTTGCATCGTCAGGTCTGGGTGTGTGTTCTTGCAACCGTCATAATGCTGGGAGCCGGGCAGACGGCCTGGACCCAGCCGGCTGCGGCGCAACGACCAGCGGCGGAACCGCCGTCGACACAGGCGGCGGTCGCCGAGCCCACGGTGACATGGAGTGCCGGAGCGACCTTCACTTCGATATTTGTGTGGAGGGGCTTTGTCGTGGCCGATGCGCCGAGTGCTCAGCCCACGGCGTGGATGACGATCGGCAACATCACGGCGACGTCGTGGGTGAACCTGATCGCCAATGGGGCATCGCAAGGATGGTCCGAACATGATCTGACCATCGACTACACCCGCGAGGCTGGCGCCTGGGAGCTGTCGGCGGGCTACACCTGCTACTACTTCCCGACGGTGCAAACCGGGCGTGTCTCACACGAGTTCTATGTCGGCGCGGCGTTTTCTGGCCCGTTGAACCCGCTTGTCACGGTCTACCACGACATCAAGGTGGGCGACGGCACGTATGTCAGCACCGGGGTCAGCCAGGCGTTTCCGCTCGGCGCGTCGAAATGGTCGGCCACGCCGGCGGTGACGCTCGGTTACAACAATCACCAGTGGGTGGTGGGGTCGGGCTGGAGCGACCTGAACCTCGGGGTGACACTGGCGCTGCCCCCGGGCAGCCATGTGGAAGTCGCGGGGTCGTTCAACTACTCGAAATCGCTGCGCACCGAATGGTTCCCCAGCCGCGCGTACTTTGGTTTGACGGTGACGGTGCACTGACTGCTGCCGGATCGTCGCCCTGGGATCGCCACGCTCCAGCGTGGCCATTCCGCGGGCCGGGCTGCCAGCCCTGAGGGAACTCGAAGGGGAGCCCGGCGTTCCCAGGAAAACGCCTGTCTCGCCGGGAGAGGAAATCCCGAATCCCGAACCCCGAGATACAATCCCCGCGGAGATACCCACCGATGAGACACATCCGGACCGGTCTCGTGGCCTTCGTACTTTTCGCCCTCGCATTGGTGGCGGTTCCGCGGGGCCAGGAACCGCGCTTCAACGATGCGCTGCTCGAGCGGCTCACCTGGCGCAATCTCGGCCCGTTCCGCACGGGGGCGTGGATCTCGGACATCGCGTTCCCGGAGACGCCCGCCACGGCTCACCTCTATACCCTCTATGTGGGCGTGCGAAACGGCGGCGTCTGGAAGACCACGAACAACGGCACGACCTTTGAGTCCGTGTTCGACGCGCAATCGACGACGAGCATCGGAGCGATTGCCGTGGCTCCAAGCGACCAAAACCTCGTCTGGGTCGGCACCGGCGAGACGTACCAGACGCGGATGTCATATGCGGGAGACGGCGTCTACAAGTCGACCGACGGCGGCAACACATGGGCAAACATGGGGCTGCGCGATACGCATCACATCAGTCGCATCCTCGTCCATCCGACCAACCCCAACATCGTCTACGTCGCGGCCATGGGTCACCTGTATTCGACCAATGCCGAGCGCGGATTGTTCATGACGACCGACGGCGGTAGGACGTGGACAAAATCGCTCTTCGTCGACGACAGGACGGGCGTCATCGATCTCGTGATGAACCGCAAAGAGCCGAACGTGCTGTACGCGGCAACGTACGAACTCAAGCGGGTGCCGTGGGATCTGGATGTCGGCGGTCCGGGCAGTGGCATCTGGAAGTCCGTGAACGGCGGCAGGAAATGGATGCGACTCGCCGGAGGTCTGCCAACCGGCCGGCTGGGCCGTATCGGTCTCGACATCTATCAGCCGAATCCGAACATCCTCTACACCGTCGTCGAAAACGCGAATCTGCGTCCGGCCACGTCGCGCGAGGCCGAACGCGACAAGGAACGCCCGAAGCCATTCGAGCACGTCGTCGGCAACGAGGTCTACCGCACCGACGATGGCGGGAAGACGTGGAAGAAGACGCACGACGCCTCCATCTCGCCCGGCAACAAGGCGCCGTATTCGTTCAACATCATCCGGGTCGATCCGGGAAACGCCAACCACATCATCGTGCTGAGCGACGCGCTGCCGAACTCCGCAGACGGCGGCAAAACGTGGCTCGATACCACCTGGCCGCCGAAACGGATGTTCCCGAAGGCGTTTGGCGATGTGCGCGTGTTGTGGTTCGACCAGCAGAATCCCAACCGGATCTTCATGGGATCGGATGGCGGCGTCCACATCTCGTATGACAACGGCCGCACAGCCGATCACTACGTCAACCTGCCTGTCGGTGAACTGTGGGGCGTCGGCGTAGATCTCGACCAGCCGTACAACGTCTACGCCGGCATGCAGGATCACGATTCGTGGAAAGGCCCGAGCAATGGCTGGTCGGGGTCGGTGACGATCGCCGACTGGATCACCGTCCGCGAAGGCGATGGCATGTACAACAAGGTGGATCCGACCGACTCGCGGTGGCTCTACAACACGCGCGAATTCGGCGATCACAAGCGCGTGGACCAGACGCTGCGCACGATGACCGACATCATGCCCCGCCGACCGAAGGGGCAGCCGCCCCTGCGCTGGAATTGGAACACGCCGCTTGCGATCTCTCCGCACAATCCGCAGATCATCTACACGGGCGCCCAGGTGCTGCTGCGGTCGCTCAACCGTGGCGACGCATGGCAGGAGATCAGCCCGGATCTGACGACCAACGATTCAGAGAAGGTGTTTGGGCGCGGCAACATCCAGCACTGCACGATCACGACGATCTCGGAGTCGCCCGTCACGCCAGGCGTGATCTGGGTGGGCACCGATGACGGCCGGGTGCAGATGACGAAGACACACGGCGCGACCTGGATCGATGCCACACCGGCGATCGCGAAAGCGGGCGGGCCGGCCGACCGCTGGGTGACGCGTGTGCTCGCGTCGAGCCGGGATGCCGGGACGGCCTACGTCGCGAAAAGCGGCTACCGGCACGACGATGCCAAGCCGTATCTGTTCAAGACGACCGACTACGGCGCCACGTGGACGTCGATTGCGGCGAATCTCCCGGACAAGGGGATCAACGTGGTAGTCGAGGACGCGACCAACACGAGATCGCTGTTTGTGGGCACCGATATGGGGGTGTTCGCAACCATTGACGGTGGAGGGCGGTGGGTACGGCTGAAGGGCAACATGCCGAATGTACCCGTGCACGATCTGGTGATCCACCCGCGCGAACACGACCTCGTCGCCGGCACGTTCGGGCGGGCGATCTGGACCACGGACATCTCGGTTCTGGAGCAACTCGACGAGGCGCAACTCGGCGAGGACCTGCGCGTGTTCGACATCCGGCCGCGCGCCAGAGTTCAGACGAGCGGCTGGGGTGGCTACGACTTCTACGGTGACCGGTACACCCCGACCGACAACGAACCCAACGCGATCGCGGTCACCTACTACTTGCGGGACAAGACAGGCCGGACCATCGCGATCAAGGTCACCGATCTGGCAGGTCAACCCGTGCGAACGCTGACCGCCACGTCGCGGCAGGGCCTGAACACGGTGCTGTGGGACATGAAGAACCAGGCGGGCCGGGAGCAACCAGCGGGTGATTACCGCATCGTGGTGGAGGTGGATGGCCGGACAATCACGAAGACGGCGACGATCCGGTAGGACGAAACGGGATTCGGGATTCGGGCGAACCGTGTGACGGGTGAATTCCTGGGAGCGCCGGGCTCCAGCCCGGCCCGCGTCCCGGCCACGCTGGAGCGTGGCGATCCCAGGGATCCTGGGACCGAAAAGAGCTCGGACCTGATTGCAGAAAACCGATGAGAAATGGGGTCTGACCCCAATATCCGCTCGACCCCTGTCCTCTTCCGAGGTCGGCGCCTGCTGGCGTCAGAAGGAGATGTTGAAGAAACTGCAACAAATGCTCGGAGAGCGGCCCGCAAGAATGAGACTGACATGAGAAATTGGGTCTGACCCCATTTTCCTGCGCACTATGCTGCGTGCCGGACGCTGAGGCGGTCGAAGCATTCAAAGACCAGCGACGGCATCTTCAGCAGCGTCGAGACGTGCATGGCGGCTCCGCGCTCGATGGCCACTTTCGGCATCCCGAACACGACGCACGACTGTTCATCTTCTGCCATGGTTTCTGCCCCGGCCTGACGCAGCGCCAGCAGGCCATCGGCGCCGTCGGCGCCCATGCCGGTCAGGATCGCCGCCACCATCGGTACGCCCTTCAACTGTGCGGCCGATCGGAACAACACGTCAACAGCCGGCCGCTGATAGTGTTCGGCGGGTCCCTGGTTAAGCGCCGTCCGAAGTTGCAGCCCTGATCGGGTCACGGTCATGTGATAGTCGCCGGGCGCGATGTACGCCGTGCCCCGTTCGAGCAGCATGTCACCGGTAGCTTCGACGACCCGCATGGCACAGAGCTGGTTCAGCCGCTGTGCGAACGCCGCCGTGAAATGCGCGGGCATGTGCTGCACGATCAGGACCGGCGGGCCGTCGGCCGGCATGCGCGTCAGCACCGCTTCAATTGCCTGGGTCCCGCCGGTGGACGCGCCAATCAGCAGCAATCCGTTCCTGGGCCCCAGGCTCAACTGGATGACCGGTGTGATCGTTGGCGCCGCGACCGGCGTGTGTGCCACATGGCGGATGCGCGCGACCCCGCCGGCGGCGAGGCCGCGAATCGTGTGGACGATGCGGTCGGTGACCTGCCCGACCGAGTGCGGGCCGTCAGGCTTGGCAATCACCTCGACGGCGCCGGCACGCAGCGCCTCGATGCTGGCGGCCGATCCCGCCTGCCCCACGGAGCTGACGATGATAACAGGCAGCGGATAGGAGGCCATCAGCTTCTTCAGGAAGGTCAGCCCGTCCATCCGCGGCATTTCGAGATCGAGCGTCAGGAGATCGGGTTTGTAGAGCAGGATCTGCTCGCGCGCGATGTACGGATCGGCGGCCCCGCCGACGACCTCGATGTCGGGTTCCTTCCGCAGGCGGTCGCCAATCAGCTTCCGGACCACCGCCGAATCATCAACGATTAGTACGCGCGTTTTGTTCGGCATCGGCGTGTCCTCACGAAGGCCTGAATTCGAGTCGCATGCTGACGGGCTGGTCGTTGACGAGCATGAGCGCCTCCTGGCCGTCGGTGACGCGCTCGACGGGTGGACCGGCCGGCGTCACGACCGGCGACCGTAGATCGAAGCGGCGCCTGGCACAGGCATGCGTGAGCCAGGTGCCACACACCATGTTGGCGAACTCGCCTGTTGAATCGAATACGTGACTCTCGGGTACGACTTCGTCCGGCATGAGTCCGGTGAACGACATCAGCAGGTCGGCGGCGAGCGCATACGGCAGGGTCAACTCTATGACGCCCGCGAACGCGCCTTCGAACTCCACTCTCGATCGCAGCCAGTCGTTGGCGGAGCCGGCGGACTGGGCGCCGACCGCAACCAGCGCTTCGCTGAAGCGGTCAGTCTCGCAGGCCTCCGCGAAGGCGAAGAAGCTCTCCTGGGCCACGTTGACCAGCGCCTCCTGCAGGGCGGTCCGCTGCTCAGCAAACGTCGGTGTGCGTCGCTGACACATTGTAGAGGACATCGCGCATTACCTCCGGGCGGAACGGCTTCTCCACATAGAGACGCACGTCGAGGTCTTTGACCTCTATCCGCCGAGCTTCCGATCCATCGGTCGAGATGATTACCCGCACAAGATCCCGCCATCGCTCGTTGCCCGCGATCGCGCGGAGCAGTTCCGTCCCCGTCATGACGGGCATGTTGATGTCAGTAAACAGCGCGTCCACCTCCTGCGCCTCCAGGATCTTGATCGCCTCGGCGCCGTTGGCCGCCTCGAGGACCTTGCCGATCGGCACGTCGCAGAGGGCGGTGACGCGTTTGATCATGGCGCGCATCATCGCCGAGTCGTCCACGATCAGGACAGTGAGCGGGCGCAGGACCTGGCTCACGATGGCCATTTCGTGCGCTGGTTCAGGATTCATGACATCAACTCCTACAACTCCACGACGATGTGGTTGCTGGACGAGATCCGAACGGTGCCATCCAGGACGTTCAGCGCTACGTTTCTCGGTTCGGATCCTCCGAGCCGTTCCGCCTTGATGAGCACGCCGTTTTTCCAGAGAATGTTCTTCGCGGCGACCTGGTTCCGGCGGCCGATATCCAGCGTCCCGGCCTTCTGCAACGAACTGACGTCGGCTCCTCCGACCAGTTTGACGACACACCGGGACTTGACCGCCCCGATCCGGTAGAGGTCCTGGAACAGTTGTGGGATGCCCAGGTCGGCGAACGTCGACGGCTGCTGCTGCGCCCGCGCGGGATTGATGCGCGAATCGGGCAGCAGGAAGTGTAACAATCCGCCCACGTGGGCCACCTGGTCGTACACGCAGACCGCAATGCAACTGCCGAGTGCGTGTGTCACGATCACGCTTCCAGTGTCTGCCGACACGGCGTGCTCGCCAATGCCGATGACGATGCGTCTGGCGGGCGGCGAGTCCACGCTAGTTCCCATGGTCAGGCCGGATGGCCGAGTCGGCGCCGCCGCCGTCGCAACAGAAGGAGTCGCCATTACGCGAGCCTCCGCTGGTACACGGCCGGCGCGATCCACCGCAAGCCGTGCGAGACGCCGTTCAGGCTCTCGGAATGCGAAATGAACAGATAGCCGTTCGGCCGCAGGTGCCGCTCGAGCATGCTTACCACGCGCTGCTGCACGTGCAGATCGAAGTAGATCATCACGTTGCGGCAGAAGATCACGTCGAAGGCGCGTCCGAGATCGCCGATTTCGATCAGGTTCAGCTGGATAAACTCGATCTGGCGCCGAAGCAAAGGCACGACGCGGGCGAGTCCCTGCTGCGCCCCCATCCCACGCTCGAAATGGCGGCGCAGCACATCGAGAGGCAGATCTTTGACCCGCTCGATCTTGTAGGTGGCGCTGCGCGCCGCCGTCAGCGCCTTGGTCGACAGGTCGGATGCCAGCATCCGATACCCCTCGGCGCCGTTCGGCAGCGATTCGGCGAGCGTCATGGCCAGCGTGTAGGGTTCTTCGCCGGTCGAGCAGGCGGCGCTCCAGATGTCGACGCAGGGCCATCCCGGACGCGCAACGAGCTCCGGCACGACCCTGGATCGCAGCAGGTCGAAATGCTGCGGTTCACGGAAGAACGACGTGTGGTTGGTGGCGATCGCGTCCAGAAACGCCGTCATCTCCTCGCCGACCCCGTCGCGGTCCAGGACATCCAGGTACTGCCCGAACGAGGACATACGCAGGTGCCTGAGCCTCTTCTGCAGGCGGGCCGTGATGAGCTCGCGCTTGCCATCGTGCAGATTGATGCCTGCCCGCTGGTAGACGAGCTTCACCACGCGCGCGAGATCGCGGTCGCTCAGGACGAGCGGCTCCTCGATCAGCGCGATCGCCGCGCCGGTCCTGGTGCCCATGATGCCTACGCCTCGCCTAACCGCGTCCTGGCATCCCATCCAAGGGCCCGATCGAGGTCGAGCAGGATCTTGACGCAGCCCTTCACCTTGGCCATGCCGCTCAGGTAGTCGGTCACGACACGATCGCCAAAGGCCGGCGTCTGTTCAATCTCGTCGGAAACGATGTTCAGCACGTCCGACACGAAATCCACGATGATCCCGGTCAGCACCTTGCCGGCGTCCACGGCGATTTCCACCACGACGATGGCCGTCTGGTCGGTGTGCTCCTGGGCCTTCAGCCCGAACTTGAGGCGCAGATCCACCACCGTGATGACCTTGCCCCGCAGGTTGATCACGCCCTTGACGTGGGGCGGCACCTGCGGTACCGCGGTGATGGGCATGATCTTCATGATTTCGCGCACCTTGAGCACGGGCACGCCGTACTCCTCGGAGGCGAGCGAGAAGGTCAGGTACTTGCCTGGCTTCGCGCGCTTCGCGTCTGCTGCTGCGTCTGTCTCGACTAACGTGGCTGCGGTACTCATAACGGTCCCCTTTCAAGTATCGCGCCGGCCGACTGTCATGCCGCTCGCGCCGATGTGTGGCAGACAAGATCCGTCAAGCCCGCGGCGTCCAGGATCAACCCGACGCGGCCATCACCGAGGATGGCCCCGCCGGCAACCCCGCGCACGCGAGCGAAGGTCCCGCCCAGAGACTTGATGACGACTTCCTGCTTTCCGAGCAACTCGTCGACCAGAAGGGCGACCCGCCGCCCGTCATCCTCGATGACCACGGCGACGCGATCGGAAGGATTCGCGGGTGTCTCGGCGAAGCCCACCAGCTCCGCCAGCGACGCGAGTGGCAGCAACGCGTTGCGCACCTGGATCATGTGCGGGCGGCCCTGGATGCAATGCACCTGCTCAGGCTTTGGCCGCAGCGACTCGCGGACGGCGAAGGTCGGCAGCACGAATCGTTCGCCCGCCGCCCGCAACATCAGGCCGTCGACAATCGCGAGCGTGAGCGGCAGCTTGATCATGAAGGAGGTGCCGCGCCCGGGCGTGCTCTGGATGTCGATGCGACCCCGCAGCGCATCGACGTTGCGGCGGACGACGTCCATGCCGACGCCGCGCCCGGAGATCTCGGTGACTTTGTCCGCCGTCGAGAAGCCCGGCCGGAAGATGAGCTGGTGAATCTCGTTGTCGCTCAGGGTGTCGTTCTCGCCGATGAGGCCTTGTGCGATCGCCTTCTTCCGGATCCTCTCCGTGTTCAGGCCCGCCCCATCATCGGACACCACGATCACGATGCTCCCGCCGTGATGGTAGGCGCTCAGCGACAGCCGGCCATGTGGCGGCTTGCCCGCGGCGGCGCGCTTCCCGGCATCCTCGATGCCGTGGTCCACGCTGTTGCGGACCATGTGCATCAACGGATCGTTGATATCCTCCACGACCTGGCGATCCAGTTCGGTGTCTTCCCCTGAGAGGTCCAATTCGACCACCTTGCCGGATTTCTTGCCGAGGTCGCGGACCAGGCGTGCCATCTTCTGGAATGTCTGGCGCACGGGCATCATGCGCATCGCCATGGCGTTGCGCTGCAGGTCGGTCGTAATGCGCTTGAGCTGCGAGAGGTTTCGCGACAACCGTTCATCACCGTTGCGGCGCAGGGCGGGATCCTCGTGGATCATCGCCTGGACGATCACGAGTTCGCCGACCATGTCGACCAGGTTGTCGAGCTTGCGCGTATCGACCTTGACCGTGTCCATCTTCACGCTGGTCGTGACGGGCCGGCCCGCACCATTCTCGGCGGCGGCGGGCGTCTGGACCGCAACAGAAGTTGGTGCGACCGGCGCCGCCGCGACCGGTTCGGGCGTGGCCGCCATCCCGGCATCCAACATGGGCGGCGCACTCAGGTCTGGTACGGCGGCGGCGGGCGTCTCAATGGGCGTGGACGGCGGAGGTGGTGGCGCCTGCGCCACGACCGGCGCCGGGCGCGGGCCACCCGAGACGATGGCATCGACCACCGTGATGAGAATGTCCCGCTCGGCCGTGACATCCGGGGCGACCTGTCCGTCGAGCTTCAGCTTCAGGCCGCCGATCATCGTCGTCAACACGTCGACGGCTTTGAGGATGGCGTCGATCTCGTCCTCGCCGATGGCCAGTTTGCCGGATCGGCCCAGGTCCAGGAGGTTCTCGACTTTGTGCGCCAGGGCCTGGACGCTGACCACGCCGAGCGCGCCGGCGTTGCCCTTGATCGTGTGGAAGGGGCGAAACAGGTCGTTGAGCAGCTTGACATCGCCAGGCGACGTTTCGAGCGCCAGCACGGTGGCTTCGATCGATCCCAGGTGGTCGAGCGCCTCGGCAATGAACATGCCTGCCAGTTCCGGGTCGGCCTTCAGCATTTCGAGTTCCGCGCTGTCGACATCGTCAGGCTGTCGATTGTGTTCGTGGTCGAACCCGTCCATGTTGTCTCCCTGAGGCGGGGCCCGACACGGCGCAGATGCCCGCCACTAGCTGAAATCGGCAAATGGCGACCGCCCATGAGCGCGCAGTCGCTTGTCAGAACCCGATTTCGATCCTGAGCGTGCTCGCGGTGATGCGCCAGCGGCGACCCGATCCGACTCTAGAATTTGCCGAAAGTCCCCGTGCCTTCGAGAGGGATTTGCTCCTCGGCCGCCGATGAGCGCTTGGCACGGGTCGAACCTGACGTCATCTTCATGACGTTGGAGGCGGTCGCGGGCCGAGGTGCAGGCCTGCCTGGGGCGTGAGCGCCCTGGTCCGATGCGCCGACCAGGGCTTCCAGGCGAGCGACGACATCCATCGACTGTTCGGCCTGGGCATTGAGTTCTTCGCTCGCCGCCGCGCTCTCCTCGGCCGTCGCGGCCGTCGTGTGCGTCACCTTCTCCATCTGCATGATGGCTTGTGTTACCTGGTCGATGCCCTGCGTCTGCTGCTGGCTCGCGGCGCTCACCTCATCGATCAGGCCCTTCACCTTGATCGAACTCTCGGTAATCGCCGTCATCGCTGCCGGATAGGAAATCGGCCGACGCCCATCGGTCTTGAATTTGGCGGGATGTTCGATCGGAAGGGTCTACTCCGGCAGACCGTCAAACGGCACGATGATCGACACCCGGCGGTTGCGGGCATCGAAAGGGTTCTCCTTGAAGCGAAGACGAAGGTCGGCGTATCCACGCACTTCTTTCACCATGTCCGGCCCGAGACCGCCTCCCTGCATCAGCCGCCGCGCGGCGTTGGCACGTTCGACGGACAAATCCCAGTTCGAGTACGCGTTGGTGGCGGAGTATGGCCGGCGGTCGGTATGCCCTTCGACGATGATGGGTTTCGCCAGCAGCGCGAGTTCCTTCGCGATCAGCACCAGGAGCCGCTCGGTGTCGGCCTTGACCTTCGCGCTGCCGGTGTCAAAGAACATCGATTCGTCCGAATCGAGCAGCTCGATGCGCATCCCCTCGTTGGTCAGCGTGATCTCGACCTGCTTCTCCAAGCCCTTCATTCCGCCGATCTTGGCCAGTTCGGCTTTGAGGCGTGCACTCGCCTTCTCCATGGCCTGACGCACGATCTGCCGGGCCGTGGCGTCCTGACCGGTCGCCTTCATCGTGGCGGCGCCGGGCAGAATGCCCGAACCCTCGTTGCCGATGCCGCCCTTTGACGTGGTCTGGAACGCCCCTGGATCGCGGAAGTACGCCGCGACGGCCACCTTGATGTCCTTCTTCATGGAAATCAGCCACATCACCATGAAGAACGCCATCAACGCCGTCATGAAGTCGGCGAAGGCCACCTTCCAGGCCCCGCCATGGTGGCCGGCGTGGCCACCTTTCTTTCTCTTGATGATGATCTCGTCTTTGGCTTCGTGCACGGCAGTCGGTCCCATCGTCGCCCGCGTGTCGGGCGGGCTCTGACCTCTTTACATGACGCTACGCCGCGGCAGCCGCCTGCGACCTGCCCTTTCCGCGACAGGCGCGCTCGGTCTCCTCGAAGCTCGGGCGCACGTCCTCGGGTAGCACCCGCCGCGCGAACTCCACGGCCAGCACCGGCGGCAGCCCCTTGTGAATCGCCAGGATGCCGGTCTTGATGCACTCGAGATAAAGCGCCTCCGCGGCAGCCCGGTGACCGAGCGTCGCCGCCAGCGGATTCACAAATCCGTACGCCAGGAAGACGCCGAGGAAGGTGCCGACCAGTGCGGCCGCGATCTTCTCGCCGATCTCGGCCGGCGATCCGTCAATGGCGCCCATCGTGATGCACACGCCCAGGACGGCCGCAACGATGCCGAGGCCGGGCAGCGTATCGCCCATCCGCGAGAGCGACTCCGACGGCTGCAGTGTTTCCTTGTGGTGCACCTCGAGGTCTTCCTCCATCAGTTCGTCGAAATCATGCGCACGCACGCCGCCCATGATCATCACCTTGAGCGAATCGCAGAGGAACTCGACGGCGTGGTGACGCGCGAGAAACTCGGGGTGCGCCTTGAAGATGGAGCTTTCCTTCGGCTTTTCGGCGTGAGTCTCGAGCGCCATCGCGCCGGCCTGCTGCCCGGCGCGAAACAGGTTGTAGAGCATCGTGAGCAGATCGAGATAGACGGCTTTGGTCCCGGCGGGCTTGGTGATGCGGCCTAATTGGCCACCCAGTGCCTTCAGCGCGGCCATGGGCGTCCCGATCACCATCGATCCGATCGCGGCGCCACCGATAATCAGAAACTCGGACGGCTGGTACAGCACACCCAGTTTGCCGCCGTGCGCCATGTACCCGGCCAGCACCGAAATCAAGACCATCAGGAACCCGATAGGTGCGGTCATGATATCTTGGCCCGTTTGGTCGCCGACGCCTTGTCGGCTTCGCTGCGCTTGTCCTGCTGATGCCGACGCACGGCATCCGCAACAGCCTGCTGCAAGGCGCCCATCGTCGCAGGCTTGGCCACGATGGACCCGATGCCCGGGGGCGGTTCAGGGCCAAAATCCACCGCCCAGGCGGTCATCAGGACGATGGCAACGTGTGGCTTGACCGTGGCCACGCGGCTGGCCAATTCGATGCCGTTGATCCCTGGCATACCAAGGTCGGTCACGATCACCTCAATCGGTTGATTGGCGACAATCGCCACGGCCTCGAGGCCATCGCGTGCGGTGGTGACCTTGTGTCCCATGGCAGCCACCATGGCCGCCAGGCTCTCGCAGACATCCGGCTCGTCATCGACCACCAGCACGTTGAACGTACCGACGGAGGCGGCCGGGTCGTGGGATGGCGCCGCGGGACGCGGTGACTCGATGGGTGTGGGCGGCGGGAATGTCAGCTTGAACGTGGTACCGACGCCGGGCTCGCTCTCGACGAAAAACTTGGCCCTGTGCCGTTCGGCAAGCGAGGCGCACACGCTCAATCCGAGACCGTTGCCCTTGTTCCCTTTCGTGGAGAAGAACGGCTCGAACACGCGCGCCTTGACTTCGTCGGTCATGCCGATGCCGGTATCGATCACCGACACTTCGGGATGGCCCTTGAGATCGCGCGCGACGATGCGCACGGAGCCACCGTGCGGCATGGCATCGAGGCTGTTGAAGACGAGGTTGATGAGCAACTCCCGGATTTCCGCGGGCGTCCCGAGCACGATCGGTCCGTGCCTGGCGTCGACGACGACGTCGAAGCGGTGCCCGGTCTTGTCGGCCAGTTCCTGGCACCGGGGTCGCACCAGATCGGCAACCGCGCTGGCGATCTCGCCGAGGTCGATAAACTCGTGCGGTTCGGCGCGATTGGAGCTCGGCGCGAGCCGGCCGAACATCTGCAGACGGCGGACCATAGCCGCCGCATCCAGCGCCGCGGTGCGAATCGTCTCGATGTCGCCACGATGGGGCGCGTCTGGCGTCATTTCGTAGAGCAGCCAGTCGCTCAAGCCGAGAATCGTCGTCAGCGCGTTGTTGAAGTCGTGAGCCACACCAGAGGCCACCTGGCCGAGCGCCTGGAGCCGACTGGCCTGGCTGACGTGGACCTGGGCTTTCTGGAGCGCCTGCAGCGATTGCTGCAATTCGTGGGCTCCGGTGACATCGATGCCGACGCCGGCGACGCCGACCACGTCTCCTTCCGCGTTGCGCCAGGGGAGACGGCGCAGCACGAGCTGACGGGGATGGCCATTCAGCGTGAGCGTGACCTCGTCTTCCAGTTCGTGGCCGCATAACTGAACGAGTTGCTCACGGGCCGTGTTTTCGAGGGCGATGTCTGGCGGGAAGAATTCTTCGTCACGATGACCGATCACGTCGGAGACCTCGCGTCCGAGCGCGGCGAGGAATGCCGGGTTGGCCTCGACGTACACGCCCGCGAGATCCTTGGCAAACACGTAGTCACTCGTCGACAGGAACATCGATCCGTACGGCTCCGTGCCGGGGTCGACCACACGCGCCGTCGGCGAGCTGGACGCGACACTCATGCCAATCCCCCCCCCAAAACGACCATCCCGGTGACCCGACGCGTCCCCTCGCGCGTCTGGACCGGGCCGCTGAGCAGGCCAAACACTAGCCGCCGGGCTTTCGCCCGGCGGATCTCCGACTGACACCTCCGACCGCGCCGCCGGCGTGAATCCGAGGTAACTGGCAACCTCACCACGCCGGAGAAGCCGATGGCGTGGATGCTGGGCAGGGATCCACCAGTCCTCTTCTGAATCGGCAGGTTCGCGGAAGACTTCAGTCGGCGTCCCGTCCTTGGTTGTCAAAATCTCGACACTTTCTGCGTGGTGAGCCACGTCATGGGCTAAATATCGACGACAGAACTACTAGATGTAGTGGGTACGAGTCTTGCGGAGCAGGTGCGTAGTCTGCGGGCGTGCGTGACGTCTATTCGGAGGATTTGATGGCAACCTATGCGCTCACCGGCTCCTCAAGCTCTCTGAACCCGCTGGTGCGCCGGGAATACCTGGTGTGGCGTGAGCCCGACATGGCGGAGGCAGACTTGCTTGCGGAACCCGCGACGGGCGTTGTCCGATCATTCGGCTTGGAACAGCGGACGGAGACCTTCGAGCGGGCGTTTGAGCAGCGGGTGGGTGCGTCGTTCGCCATCACGATGGCTTCACGCGAGGCGGCGTTGCGCGTGGCTTTGAAAGCGCTGGGGCTGGGCGCCGGCGATGACGTCGTGGTTCCCGCCATCACGTCGATGACCACCGCGAACGCGGTGTTGCAGGTGGGCGCCAATCCCGTGCTGGCTGACGTTGATCCCGCTACACACCTCCTCACGGCTGATACGGTGGATCGCGCCCGGACGAAACAGACACGGGCCATCGTCGTCACCCACCTGTGCGGCCGCGCCGCCAATCTCCAGGCTCTCGAACCGTATGCGCATGACGCGGGTCTGGCACTGGTCAACGATGCCCGTCTCGGCGTTGAGATCCAGCACGGCGGTCAGAACATCGCGCAGTATGGGGCGCTGTCGGTCTACGGCGCGGACCCGGCGCGGCGCGGAAGCACTCACGAGGGTGGCATCATCACCACCAACAATGCTGTGCTGGCTAAGCGTCTGGCGCAGTTGCGCCGGGGCCAGCAACCTGAACAGGCCAGTCACGACGGAAAGACGGGCCTGGGTTGCGAATTCCACATGACGGCGGCCCAGGCCTCGCTGGGCTTGCGATACCTTGATTGCACCGATCCGCTCAACAGACGCCGGCGGATGATCTGGAACCGGTACGACGAGGCGCTGGCCGGCCTGCCGCTTCTGCGACCCGCGCCTGTCACGCCGGGTGATCGGCACGCCCTGGGCATCTACACGGTGCTGGTCGGCACTGAGGCGATCGCCGGCGGCCGTGACGCGGTCGCCCTCGCGCTGCACAAGGCGCGCATTGGCACCGGCGTGCACTATCGCGGCGTGCACCTGCATCCCCACTATCGTGATGGTCTCGGCTACGCCCCCACGGACTTCCCGACGGCCACGCGCATCTCCAACCAGACGCTCTCCCTCCCGCTGTCGGCGGCCATGAGGGACGGTGACGTCGAGGACGTCATCATCGCACTGACGGATATTCTGGAGTCGGGCCGGCGCTAGCCCGTCGGAGGCCAGACCCCATTTCTCGCGCGGCGAGACGGTTGTCTTCGCGTTACGCCACCAGCAGGTTTGCCGCTTCCTTGGATGACCACGGCGCCATCAATGTGGCACCCCCGGCCGCGAGTCGCGCGTGATCGCTCGGTTCGTACTCCGGCACGGCCGCGCAGAGATTGGTCAACGCCGACAGGCCGTCTCCTCTCGACACGTCGGCGCGCAGCGCGCGCACCGTGCGATGGATGAGGTCGATGGCCACCGGTTTCTGATGGGCGATCCACACGCGGGCGTGCTTGGTCCTGGCCAGATCCATCCCGCGCAGCGTCAGCTGCTCGTCGAGTTTCTCGCCGGGCCGCAGGCCGATGAACGAAACCGGCACGGCGGGCATGCCAGCCCTCTTCGCCATCCTGAGCAGGCGATTGACGATGTCGACGATGCGGACGGGATGTCCCATCTCAAGCCAGCACACTTCCCCGCCGAGCCTGAGCAGGTCGGCGCGCAACACGAGCGTCGCGGCCTCACCAACCGTCATGAAATATCGTGTCGCATCCGGATGCGTAATCGGGATGGGCCGCTGGTTGACCAGGCAATCGATCATCAACTCGAGGACGCTGCCGCTGCTGCCGAGCACGTTGCCGAATCGGACGACGACGGGCTCGAACTGCCCGTCCATCTGCGCCAGCGTGACCATCTCGGCGAGGCGCTTGGTCGCGCCCATGACGCTGTGTGGGTTGACGGCCTTGTCGGAGGAGATCAGGACGAACCGCGCGCCGACGGCCTTGGCCGCCTGCACCACCGAGAGGGTCCCGAGGACGTTGGCCATGATGCCCGCGCAGATGTCGCGCTCGAGCATGGTGACGTGTTTGTAGGCGGCGGCGTGAAAGACGACATCCGGGATGGTGGCGATGCACGCCGCGCGGATGACGCGCGGCCGCGTCACATCGCCGAGCACCGGGTCGAGATGCAGGTGCGGCCACCTGGATCGAAGCTCGCGCTCGATCTGGAACAGCAGGTACTCCGAGTGATCGACCAGCGTGAGGCTGTCGGGGTCGCAGGCGGCGATGCTGCGCGCTAGTTCGGACCCAACCGAACCACCGGCGCCGGTAATCAGCATGCGGTGACCCGCGTATCCAGCGCGCTCCGATTCGGTCAACGGTTCGCACGCCGACCGTCCAATCAGGGCTTCCTGCACGCGCGTGTCGCGGATGTCAATCATCGTCTCACCCCGTGGTCCTCGTGTCTGCAGTGACGTGCAGTGTCACGCCGCATTCCGCATCAGCACCCGATCCACCTCGGCGATGATGTCGACCAGCAGCGCCGGAGCCTCGACACGATCCACGCGCGCGAGGATGGTCTTCATGAACTCGATATCCGCGGGGGTATCGACCGTCAGCCGGATGTCTGGCCGTCGTATGTCAAGCGGCGCCAGCGGGGTGACGGTTCTGAAGGCGAACAGGTAGCGTTTGATGAACAACGTGACGTGCTCGCGATCCTGCGGATTGGTGGTCAGGTCCGCGACACGGTGCAGGGTGTCTCTCGCGATCACTTCGACGGCCGTTCCAAAGGGCAGCCCCTCCTCGATGCCGTACTCGGCGTCTGCGCGCTCGACCTCGGTGATCAGCCGCGACGTGCTGCCGATGTCGACGGCGGGATTGTCGGCCGTGGCCCGCACGACGTAGCGGCAGTCCATGGTGCGGGACGCCACGATGTACCGGGCCAGCACGTCGTCGGTCTCCCCACGAACGACGCCACACCCGTAGCGCCCGGCTTCGGCGACCACCGCATCGTCAATCGGCTCCCGGGTGGTTGCCACGAGCACGGGCCCGGCATCGGCGGCTACCAGCCGCCGGATGCAGTGTCCGAGCAGCGTGTGACGTCCGAGCGGGCGCAACACCTTGCCGGGAAGGCGGGCCGAGGCCATGCGCGCCTGGAGAACGATGAGTGCGTGGCTCATGCGGCGGCTGCCGTCTCCAGGTCGGCGGTTTTGGGAATCGGGAGCAACTGACTGATGTGATCGACAAACACCGACGCCTCGTAGCTGGTCATCCAGAGGTCGGACTTGAAGCAGCCGATTGACGGTTCCACGCGCCGGCCGAGCGCCAGTTGCAACAACATGCGCGGGAAGTCGGCACCGGCTGCGATGGTCAGCGGAATCCCTCCCGAGAAGCGGGGGTTGATCTCGAAGACCGTCGGCCGGCCGTTGACTGTGCGGCACTGAATGTTGATGGGACCGGCAAAGCTCAGCGCATCGGCGCAGGCCACCGCCAGGTCGATCAACTTCTGGTCGTTGACGGTGCGTCCGCGGTCGATCACGCCCGAGCGGATCACCACGCGCTGGCGCGGCACGATAGACAGGGGACGGCCGTTGAAGTCGCACATCAGGTCGATGGTGTACTCGGGACCAGTGAGGTACTCCTGCACGACCGGATCGGCGACGTATCCGAGGAAGAAGTCGAGGTGTGGTTTGGTGCTCACTGACACGGCGCCGATGCTGCCCCGGCCCCGCCTCGGCTTGATGAACATCGGCAAACGCGGCTGGTCGGGCATGGTGTGCGGCAGGAACGATTCGGCCGCCGCGATGCCGGCGTCGCGCAGATACGTGCACGTCGTGTACTTGTCGTTGCAGATGAGCGTGGTTTCCTCGGACGACACGGCCACCTTGATTCCCCTGCGGGCGAACCTCGCGGCCACTGACGCAAACAGCGGCAACTCCTCGTCGATCGTCGGCACGATCAGACCGATGCCTTCGGCCTCGCACAGTTCGGTGACGCTGTCGAGATAGCCCGGGTCGCTCGAGAGCGGCACCTGGTAGGCGCGGTCGCAGAAGTGCACGCCGGGCGAGAGCGGGTTGACGTCGGTGGCGATGACCGTTCCTCTGACACCGAGAGCGTTGAGCGCGTGGCGAAACGCCTTGACCAACGGCACACGGCGGGAGACCGCCGTCACGAGCACATTAAGCGGCATGACACACACTCCTGCTGGCGACCGATTCGACGTCACGATCGAGGAAGGGCGTTTCCGCGGGCAGATCCCGCGTCATGATCCGCCCGACCAGGTCGCGACCGTAGCGTGGGTCGAGTCCCACGGCGGGCCGTAACGCGACAACGGCGTCTGCGGTCACGACGTCGCCGATATGCAAGTCCCTGGTGGCGTAGAGGCTGCGCCGGCTCCCTTCGCGGTTGGGACTTTCTGGGGCGAGACATTCCTTGCGCCCGTGGCCGAGCGCGCGACGTGCGGATTCGGCCGACTGAATGAGGTCCGCCAGCATCTCCGGCGTCGCCGACACGGCCGCGTCAATGGCTTCCTGGCCTTCGAGCATGAAGTGCTTCTCGTAGATCGACGCGCCCAGGGCGACGGCGAGCACGATCGCATTCGGATCGGTGCTGTGATCGGACAGGCCAACCGGCACGTCAAAGGTGCGGGCGAGATCGGCTAACGCGCGGAGATTCTGGCTGTAGTCGGGAACCGGGTAGGACGAGACACAGTGGAGCAACGCGATGTCCCGGCCGCCGGCGGAATGGAGCGTGCCCATCGCCGCGGCGATCTCGCGGGTACTGCTCATCCCGGTGGACACGACGACCGGCTTGCCGGTGCGCGCCACCCGTTCGAGCAGGCCCGTGTTGGTGATGTCGCCGCTCGCGATCTTGTAGGCCTCGCAGCCCACGCGCTCGAGCATGTCGACAACGTCTTCGTCGAAGGGCGTCGACATGAAGGTGAGGCCGCGCCGCTTCGCATCGCTGGCAATCCGGTGGTGCGCGTCTTCGTCGAGCTCGAAAGCGCGGAAGAAATCGCGGAGCGATGCGGTCGACACGTGAACCGGCGCTGGGCAACCCGAGGCGACCAAGCGGTCGGCGCGCAGCGTTTGTAACTTGACGGCCGACGCGCCAGCGGCCGCCGCGCCGGCCACCATCTCGCGAGCCACGTCAACCGAGCCGCCATGGTTCAACCCAATCTCTGCGATCACGAACATCGGTTTGCCGGATCCGACCCGGCGGCCACCAATCTCACGCAGCATTCGCCACCTCCGTAGAGAGCAGATCCGCCGCCGTTCTGATGACTTCGTCTAGCCCGAGGATGACTGCGTCGGGCGCACATGCCGCGAGGTGTTCGCGCCTGGCATGCCGGCACAGCAGGATCGCCCTCAGGCCAGCCTGTTGTGCGCCAAACACGTCGCATCGCGGGTCGTCGCCCACAAACACGCTGTGCGGCGCACGCGCGCCGACTTTCGCCAGCGCGACCTCGAATACCGCACGCTCGGGTTTGCCTGTGCCTGTTCCCCACTCACTGGCGTAGACGATGGCATCCACCAGGCGTCCCAGCCCGAGCGCGGCTGCCTTGCGGGCCTGCACGGCAGGGAATCCGTTGGTGACCACTCCCAACCGCCAACCAGCGTCGCGTGCCGCCTGCAGCGTCGCCAGTGTCTTTTCAGGCAGCCGAAGAGACGGCACGTGCGCACGAATCGTGTCGACCAGATCTGGCACGATGCCGCCGGGAAGCAGGTGGCGCGCGCAGAGTTCCTGCAGCGCGCGATTGCGGTTCCCGCGCCGAAGCGCGCCGACCAGCGTCGCAAGTGCGTCGCGGCGTGGTACGCCGAAACGCCGTTCGACCTCGGCGGCGACCGCGCTGAAGCCGCTGCGAACGAACTGACGCTCGGCATACAACGTGTCGTCGAGGTCGAACAGGAGCGCCTTGGTCACCACAGCCTCCCGGCACCAGATCCAGTGCTGCTGTTCGCCAAACGAGTCAGGGCGTCCGCCACCCGCATGGCTCCCTGGCCGTCAATCAATGCACGCCCAGCTTGACTGATGCGATGGCACAAGGTCGGGTGGTCGATGAGTCGCGTCACTTCACGCATGGCCATTGTGATGTGGCGAGCCGATCCGCCGTCGCGCGCCGCCCCGTGGCGGGCGAGCCCGCGCACCGTCGGCCGCTGAGCGACGACCACCGCCAGTGCCACTACGGGAGTGCCCATGCGGCATGCCTCGTACAGCGTGACGCCGCCGCCGACGATGGCCACCGCCGCGCGTGAGAGTTCGTGCGACAGGCCACGCTGCGGGCCGAGCCATGTGACGCCATCCATCTGCGGGGCGACACCTGCCGGCGCCAGGCCGGCCGCGATGCGCACGCGCATGCCCGGCCTGGCACGCCGGATCGCGCGGGCGAGCTTCCAGGCCACGGCTCGGCGGCGGCCGCCGAGCGAGATCAACACGTTGTTGGAGCGTACCGGCTGGTGAGATGCGCCGGCCGCCAAGATGGCGTAGCGCGGACCGAGCAAAGCGGGCCCAGAGGGCGTCCCGCCAGGGTGCACGATGCTGCCGTCGATCGCCAGATCGGCGCCGCAGTCGGCGAGACCCAGATCGTGAATCGACGCGACGCGGACACCCACGCGTTGCACGGCGCGGCAGAACCTGGTCGCCGCCACCCCCGACGGGTCGTCAATCACGACGAGGCCGGGTTGCAGCGATTGCAACAACGTCGCGACCGACCCGTTCACGAGCCGACATCCCAGGCGACGCGCCGTCGCCCGGGCCTCCGTCTGTCCCCGAAGCGACACGATCGGACGCACGCCGAGCGCCTTACCGACCACCGTCGCCCTGATCAAGTGGCCGTAGCCTATCCGCGGCCCGGCGGCCACTCTGAACAGGATCCGCACGGTGGGTCGACTGCGAGCGGGCATCCCTATCGCCCGCCCATCCGCAGCGCGCCGCGCACCTGCTCGACGACGTAGTGCCCCTCGTCTTCGGTCATGGCGGGAGAAAGAGGCAGTGACAGTGTCTGGTCCGAGACGAGCTCGGCATGCGGGAACTGGCCGCGCTTGAGCCCGAAGCGATCCGCGTAGAAGGTATGCAGGTGCAGCGCCCTGAAGTGCAGGCTGGTTGCGACGCCGCGTGCGGTCAGTGCGGCCGACAGCGCGGCGCGGTCGAGTCCGCAGCGGTCGCGGTCGACGAGAATCGTGTAGAGGTGACGGGCGTGCCGCGATCCGAATTCAACCGGCGCCGGCCGTTCGATCGGCAGATCGGCGAGGCCCTCGTCGTAGCATTCCCAGATGGCTTCGCGACGCCGCAGGTTATCTTCGATCCGCGCCAACTGATGCAGCCCGATGGCCGCCTGCAGGTCCATCATGTTGTACTTGAAGCCGGGCATCACCACGTCGTAGTCGACCGCGCCGCCGCCCGAGTAGCGGGTCCACGCATCGCGGCTCATCCCGTGCAGCGCGGCAATCCGAATCCGGCCGGCGGCCTCCGCCGACGCGGTCGTGAGCATGCCGCCTTCACCCGTCGTCAGGTTCTTGGTCGCGTAGAAACTGAAGCACGTGTAGTCGGCGGTCGTGCCAATCCGTTTGCCTCTGGCGATGCCCTCGACGCAGTGCGCCGCATCTTCGATGAGGGTGAGCCCGGCGTGGTCCGCCATCTCGCGAAACGCGCGCACATTCACCGGCCGGCCGGCGAAGTGCACGGGCAGCAGCGCACGCGTCCGAGGCGAGATCGCCGCCGCGGCCGCGGCCGGATCGAGATTCATCGTGCGCGGATCGATGTCGGCGAACACCGGCGTGGCGCCGACGTGCACGATCGTGTTGGCCGTCGCGCAGAAGGTCAGCGGCGTGGTGACGACCTCGTCGCCGGGTCCGATGCCAGCCGCCAGCAGCGAGAGGTGCAGCGCGGCGGTGCAGGAGTTGACGGCGACGGCATGCGGGGCGCCGACGTAGGCGGCAAACTGCTGCTCGAACTGCTTCACCCGGGGCCCGGTCGTCAACCAGCCCGATTCGAGCGTCGCGCGGACTTCGCGCATCTCGGCTTCGCCGATGGCCGGCCGCGAGAACATCACCCGGGTGGTCGACGGGTGGGTGGGTGCCCCGATACCTAGCGCCGCCATTGGTCGCCCCCGGTTTCTCGGTTGCCGCCAGGCTTCAGGTCGGTCCAGACGATATTCGGCAACGGCTGGCCGTCGACATGGACGGGCTTTCTTCGGGGCTTGATTTGTGAAGTTCTCATGCCTTGCCACCGTTTCGGGCCATGTCGAACCTCCGACATAGCCGACCGACAGTACGTCCGTCTCCCGCGCTCATCCCCCCGGTGTCTGGCCGTTTTCCAGAAGAATTCTGCCGGGCCAGGCGCGCTGACGACTACTTTTGCAAGGGAGATACCAGCAGTTCTACGCCGTGGCCACTCGCATCAGGACGTCGCGCCAATGCGTGAGGAGGGGTTCCAGGTCGTATTCGAGGATGTCGGCCAGTTGGACCCAGTCCCCGGACTGCTGGGCCTCGATGAGTTCCTTGGTATGTCCGTCGAGTTCGGCTGACAAATCGGCGATGGAGAGCCCCTGCTGGCCGAGCGCCCCAAAGTCGTCCGTGAGCGGGACACTGGCGGCGGCGATCACCTGAAATACGGTCAACAGGTTCTGTGTGACCAGTTGGAGTCCCTGAACAGCGGGCGACACGTCGGCACGCCTGAATCCGTCGGCCACCAGTTTCGCGGCTTGCGCTAGCTCGGACAGGGCCATCGCCGCGTCGGCCAGCGACTGCCTGGCCAGAAGACTCGGCTCTCCCGTATCGACCTCAATCCTCGAGAACGATGCCAGCGACCGGGCGCACACGTCCTCAGCCCTGAAGGCCGGTTCGTCGACACCATCCAACCGGACCGATGTCAGGATCTGATGGGTCGTGCAGAGATCAACGTCGAAGCCTTCGACCAAGTCGCCCCACGTTTCCCAGCCACTTCGGGCGGGAGTCTCCGTACCATTCACGAGTAGTGTCACGCGAAGGTCCTCCAGCTCTGACGCGAGATATGCCAGAAACCTGCCAGCTCTTTCGGCCCCCCTGACTAAAGAACATTTCAGGGTGTCCGATTACCACTTCGGCACGTAGAGATGGCTATTCTGGCCGTCTGCCATGGGCACGGACGCCCACCACTTTCAGGGAGGAATGGCAATGGCATCGTTCTCAGTCGTCAACAACATCACCGCGGCCTACGCACAGACCAACCTGCAGGCCACACAGCTGGGCTTGCAGAAGGCTCTGAGCCGCCTGTCGAGCGGCTTCCGCATCAACCAGTCGGGTGATGACGCAGCCGGCCTCGCCGTGGCGAACGGCTACCGCAACAGCTCCGCGATCCTGAGCCAGGGCATCCGGAACGCCAACGATGGCATGTCCGACCTGCAGATCAAGGACGGCGCGCTCGGTAACATCTCGAACCTGCTCGATCGGCTCGCCACGCTGGCGACCCAGGCCTCGTCCGGCAAGGCGGGCCTCAGCCTGACCAACCTGAACTCGGAGTTCGGCAAGGTCACCGCCGAGATCACCCGTGAAGCCAAGGTGGCGGGTCTCGACACGTCAACCAATTTCTCGGTGTTCGTGAGTAACACGACCTCGGCGGCCGATGGCATGGTGGCCGGCACGGTTGGCGCGGTGACGCTGGCCTCGCTCGGCATCAATACCTCGGCCATCGACACCCAGGCCAACGCGATCAGCGCAGTCGCCGATGTGGCGGCGGCGGTGGGAACGCTGGGCGGGGTCCAGAGCTCGGTCGGGTCGCTCCAGAACAACCTGCAGTTCGCGATCAGCCTGGCGCAGTCCAAGCAGGTGAACACGCAGGCCGCCGAGAGCCGGATCCGTGACGCCAACGTGGCGGAGGAAGCGGCCAATATGACCCGGTTCAGCATCCTGTCGCAGAGCGGCATCGCAGCCCTCGCCCAGGCCAACCAGTCGACCTCGTCGGTCCTGGCGCTCCTGCGGTAATGCGAAGACGGCGGCAAGTTTGCGGCGGAGCGGGCCTTCGGGTTCGTCTCCGCCGCCTTTTTGTCTGCCTCGGCCGCAATTGGTCGCGCCCGGACAGCGCCACGAAGACTCCCTCCTAATCCGATTCAAGAACTTCGCAAACGGTCCGATTACCTCTTCGGCACAGAGAGATGGCCACTCCGGCCGTCTGCCAGGGCAAGGACGCCCACCACTTTCAGGGAGGAACGGCAATGGCATCGTTCTCAGTCGTCAACAACATCACAGCGGCCTACGCACAGACCAACCTGCAGGCCACACAGCTCGGCTTGCAGAAGGCGCTGAGCCGCCTGTCGAGCGGCTTCCGCATCAACCAGTCGGGTGATGACGCGGCCGGCCTCGCCGTGGCGAACGGCTACCGCAACAGCTCCGCGATCCTGAGCCAAGGCATCCGGAACGCCAACGATGGCATGTCCGACCTGCAAATCAAGGACGGCGCGCTCGGTAACATCTCGAACTTGCTCGATCGGCTTGCCACGCTGGCGACCCAGGCCTCGTCCGGCAAGGCGGGCCTCAGCCTGGCCAACCTGAACTCGGAGTTCGACAAGGTCACGGCCGAGATCACCCGCGAAGCCAAAGTGGCGGGCCTCGACACCCAGAGCAGCTTCTCGGTGTTCGTGAGCAACTCGACCTCGGCATCCGATGGCATGGTGGCCGGCACGGTCGCCGCGGTGGACCTGACCTCGCTCGGCATCAACGCCTCGGCCGTCGACACCCAGGCCCACGCCATCGACGCAGTGTCCAAAGTGGCGGCGGCGGTGGCGACGCTTGGCGGGGTCCAGAGCTCGGTCGGGTCGCTCCAGAACAACCTGCAGTTCGCGATCAGCCTGGCGCAGTCCAAGCAGGTGAACACCCAGGCCGCCGAGAGCCGGATCCGTGACGCCAACGTGGCGGAGGAAGCGGCCAACATGACCCGGTTCAGTATCCTGTCGCAGAGCGGCATCGCGGCCCTCGCCCAGGCGAACCAGTCGACCTCGTCGGTCCTGGCGCTGTTGCGGTAAGACATCCCTCATGGAGGGCGTGGTCGGCCTTGGTGCCCCCCACGCCCTCTTTCGGTTTTTTTGCCGACCTTATGATTGGCCCAAATTTCGCATACGCACAAGCGGCCGTCGACTCGGGGCGTGGCTTGGCGCCCCCTTCGGTCGCGGCCCTTTTGGCGCGTCATCGGCTCTGTATCAAGGCCGACACGCGCGCATACGACGGTCGCCCGATCATGCGACTGGTCGATATTTCGACAGGTGAGCCGGTCTGCCGACTCCCACAGGTCGTTATCGAGTCGCTCGGGCGAATGGCTGCACGCCGGAGATCCCGACGCGCCGCCTGAGGAAAGGGTCCCATGAGTTCGCCCATCACCTTCAGCGGCTTCAACAACATCGACTTCAATTCCGTTCTGAACCTGCTCATGGCTCAGGCGCAACTGCCCCGGACGACGCTGGCGGCCCAGCAAACGGACTTGCGGTCGAAATCGAGCGCCTTCGCTGCCCTGGCCACCAAGCTCAGCGCCCTTTCATCCATCAGCAATGATCTGACCGATCCGGCCGTCACCAGCGGCCGCACGGCTTCTTCCACCGATGAGTCCGTGGTGACCGCCTCCGCCGCGAGCGGGGCGGTCCCCGGCCTCTACGATGTCGTCGTCAATGAATTGGCTCACGCCCAGGTCACCTTGGCGACCAGCCGCCAAACCGATGTCAACACGACGGTTGTGGCCGACGGCGGCACGCTCAATATCGGCAGCGGCACGGTGGACCTGGCCGGCAAGAGCCTGACGCTCCAGGGTCTGGCCGATGCGATCAATGCGACCGCAGACACGGGTATGACCGCCTCAATTGTGTCTCCGACGACCGGCACTTACGCGCTGATGCTCACCGGAAACGACACCGGAACGGCAAACGCCTTCACCATCACCAATTCGCTCACGCTCGGGTCGGGCGCGTCGCTTATCGCGTTCACCGACACCAACAACGACGGCATCAGCGGCGATAGCACGGCCGACAACGCCATGCAGGCGACCGACGCCGACGTGCTGGTCAACAACGTGCCGATCAGGAGCGCCACCAACACGATTGACGGGGCGGCGCCCGGCACGACGTTGACCCTGCTCAGCAAGACCGCGCCGGGACAAAGCGAGACCGTCAGCGTCTCCAAGACCACCGACACGACGCTTGCCCAGGTCCAGAAGTTCGTGGATTCCTATAACGGGCTGGTGACCTTCATCCAGCAGCAAGGCACGGGCACGGACGGAATCGGCCGTGATCCGCTGCTCCGGATGATGTGGTCCGAGCTCCGGGGGACGATCAACTCGAGTTACACGGCAGGCGGGGCGCAATCGAGTCTGGCCGTGATCGGCGTCGGTTTCGACCAGACCGGCAAGCTCACGCTGGATTCATCGGCCTTGAGCGATGCGCTTGCGGCCGGCGAAACCGACGTGCGTCACCTGTTTGGCGGCGACGGAACCAACGCGGGGGTGTTCAGCTCGCTCCGGGACACGCTCGACAACTACGCGAGCTCGGGCGGGCTCATCGCGAGCACCACGGATCGGCTCCATCTGCAGGTGTCGAACATGGACACCCAGCTCGCGGACATGGATACGCGACTCGCGGTCCAGAAGACGTCTCTCCAGCAGCAGTTCACGGCGGCCGACTCGCTCATGTCCCAGCTGAACAGTTCGGCGGGATCGCTCTCCAGTCTCGGCTCGCAGTACAAGTTGTTCTAGGGAATCATCAGCATGTTGTCTGCAGCAGCGCGGGCCGCGGCCCAATACCAGCGAACGGCAGTTGAGTGCGGTACGCCCCTCGAGCTTGTTGTCAGGCTGTACGACGGGGCGATTGCCAACATCGCAAGGGCGCGCGATGGCGCCTCGGGCGGCGACCTGCACGCGCGAAAAGATGGCCTGTCGAAGGCGATGGCGATTGTCAGCCAGTTGCAGAGTTCGCTCGACATGACGGCCGGTGGAGAAATCTCGACGTCGCTGGACGCGCTCTATACGTACCTCATCGGACGCATGGTGGACGCCAACACGAAGAAGGACGCCACCGCCCTCGACGAAGTGCACCGCCTGCTGTCCACACTGCGGGACGGATGGCAGCAGATCGCCAACGCGCTGCCCGGAACACGGGCCCAAGCGTGAGCGACGAGCACCTGCGGCAGCACCTCGCCCTCTATGGTCCTGGACTCGAGGCCGAGGTGGCGCTGTTGCATCAACTCCAGCGTCTCGCCTTGGCCCAGCGGGATGCGCTCGACGGCCAGGCCACTGATCTGCTCTCCAGGATTGCGCAGGAGCGCGATCGGATCATGGCCGCCCTGGTAACCATCGAAGAGAATCTTCGAACCACCCGGCAGGAACTGGCGGCCAATCGAGAAGCTGTCGCCGGGATGGACGGCTTCGCCGAGATTGCGCAACTTCATCGAACAGCGGCCGACCTGGTCGCCACCATCGTCCACTCTGACCAGGACACACAGCAGGCACTTCAGGAAGCCGAGGTCGCACGACGCTTCGCGGCCGACACGCTGAATGTGGCTGGCTCGACGCTGGCGGCCTATCGGCGCGTCGTCGCGCCTCCGGTAACAGGAGTCGGCCTGGTCGATCGCCGCGGCTGAACCTATCTGAGCCAGCCGATGCGCTGGAAGCCGCCAAACACGCGATCATACAGGTCGGTGAAACTCGGCTTGGTGGTATCGCCCAGGTACCCGCGGGTCGGCCTTCGCGGCCGGGGCATCCTTCTTCGCGTCCTTCCCGTCCTTGTTCGACTTCTCGTCGCTGGCGGGTTTCTTGACGTCCGAATCGGATGGAGTGGTTGCCACGACGTGGGTCGCCGACACCGTGAAGGTGCCCTGATGAACCTGCCGCGTCGCCTGGTCACTGGTCTGGGCCGAGAGACGGGCCTGCAGAACGAGCAGCGTGCACGCCCCGGTGATTATCAAGAAGACTGCCTGCATGAAACGCGCGTTGATGGTTCTGACCGTACAAATCTCCCCGCCGCGTCAGCAATGACGCCAGACACCCACATCAACCGGCAAATGGCGGCGATAAGTGAGGAGAGGGGAAACAGATGGTCCCGCGCGGAGGCGGCAAGTCACACGGCGAGACGACGTCCTGCTGACGGTCCATAGTTGATCCGGACCAGACCAGCTCTCCGCGCGGAGGCAAAGGCAGAGCACTCGACGAATCCCTGCCTGGCATAGAGCGTCCTGGCCGGTGCGTTCCCTTCGTCGACCATCAGCGTGATCGAGGAGTACCCGGCCTGCCCAGCCGCGGCGAATGCCTGGCTGAGCAACGTGCGGCCGACACCCTGGCGCGCGTTCTGGGGCCCGACCACCACTTGCGCGATGTGCGCCGTGCCGGGAGAGAGCGCAGTGGTCAGCACCGCTCCCAGCAACCGGCCACTCGACGGGTCATCAGCGACAAACGAGGCCTCGGGCAGAAACCGGCCGCACGACTGCCGTTCGATGAGTTGCCTCAGGTACCGCACCCACTCGTCAAGACGACCATGCGGCGCAAAACACACGGCGCCAGGCGCACCGTCGTAGGCGCTGGCGAGCAAACGTACGGCTCCGAGCATGTCCGCGCTGCGGTACGGCCGCATACGCAGGCCAGCCGCCCCTGGACGTCGGTCGAAGGTATCTGCGCCCAGTGGAAGCGTGAGGTAGAGCGAGCGGCGCACCGAGAATCTGCGCCGGCGCAGCGCGCTCAGCAATGATGCCGGCGCGGGGTAGACAAAGCAGCTGATGGATGATGCCAGGCTGGCTTCAGGCGATCCGAGTACGCCGTCGAGCAATTCGCGCACGTCGATCGCGCGGTCGGCGGAGAGCGCGCCGATCTGGAGCTCTCCTTCGAACAGCACGTAGTAGGTCCACCCGCGGACCTCGCCCGTCTGGTCGCGCAGAATCCAGCCCAGCACATCGCCCCGCTGCCGGCCAGCTTCGACAATCGCCCATGACGTGCATGTATCCCACGCGAGTTCACGCTGCCATCGCCGCTGCTCGTCTTCGTACAGACCCGCGACCAGCGTGCTGTTTGCGTCGCGCCAGTCATCGAGCGTCATGCGGGGCGCCTTATCCCTCTGCCGTCGCCGCCCGCTGGCGGAGATGGCTCGCAAGCGCGCCTGCCGGCGCTTGGCTGTGCGAGGCCTCGAGGTTTTCTGCGCGAATCAGGTCGTAGATCTCCGCTCGATTGACCGGGACGTGTGGCGGCGCGGTGATGCCGATGCGGACGCCATCGCGGCCGATTCTCAGCACCCGGACTTCGATGCCCTCGCCGATGATGATCGCTTCGTTGCGTTTGCGTGTGACGACGAGCACGGCGTTAGTCGCTCACCAGCGGATACCGCATCGGGTACAGGCTGTCGTGCGGCATCACCTGGTAACCGACCATCCGCGTCGGATTGATGACGATCGGCGCCCGCAGATTCGCGGTGGCCTCTCCGTTCTCCTTGAGCGACACCAGCACGAGCCACAGCAACGGCGCGTCGTTGGTCACCTGGAATCGTTCGCGGTCGGCGGGACTGAGCTTGCAGCGGTACTCGGGAAACACGAGACGCGGGTTGATCACGAGAAATGATGCAGGCGGGCCGTCAACCGCATGCAGACACTGGAACGGCGCGATCGACGGCGATGCCATCAGCACGAAGTGCCGACACTGCTCGAAGGCAGGGAGGCCAACCGGGAACGCCACGAGGCTGCGCCGATCGGTATCGAAGACGCCGAAGCGGGTATCGACCCGCATCACCGCCTCGTCGTCACATGGAGGGTCCAACACCTGCGTGTTCATGGCGGAAGTGCTCATTTGAGATAGTCCAGCAATGTCGGCTGCGTTGCGCTGGCGGTGGCCTTCAAAGCTGCCTGGTACGCGACACTCGCGCGGTTCATCTCGGTGGCAGCTGTCGCGAGATCCGCGTCTTCGAGCGTCGACAATCGCGTCTGCGCACTCAAGTGGCGCACGATGAGTTGCTGCTGGCATAAGGTGACCTGGTCCATCTCGTTGCCCACTCTCGTCTGCGCCGCCGTCAAGCGCGAGAACGCAGAATCCAGTGCGGTGGCTCCGTTCTGCATCGCCGTGTCATCGCCCGCCCGAACGGCCGTGGCCAGATCAGTGAGGACCTGAATCAGGTCTTTGCTGTCGGCTCCCTTGAGAATCTGGTCGCTCGAAAACCCGACCTGCACGGCGGTCTGTCGATCGATGTCCACGTTCACGGTGCCGCTGCCGCCCTGATAGGCGGAGACGGTGCCGTTGGTCTCGGTATAGGGGGCGACCGTCGGGTTATTGCCGGAAAACAAGTACGCGCCCTGGAACCTGGTGTTCATCAGCGACACGATCGAGGCGCGGATGCTCTCGAGTTGGCTGGCCGCAGCCTCGCGCTGCACCGACGTGGCGGTGGACGTACGGGCAGAGAGCACTGCCGACTGCGCCGATGTCGCCTGGTTGATCAATGTGGATAAGGCGCTATCCACGACCGACAGGCGCGACGACACCGAATCGGCCGTCGCCTGGTACTGGTCGGTGGCGGCCATCTGCGAGTGTTCCGAGACGGCGGCCTGCGCCGCCGTCGGATCGTCGCTCGCCGCGTTGAGCCGGCGTCCGGTCGCCACTTGAAGTTGGGCGGTCGCCATCTGGGACGACGCGACAGAGATCGCCTGCAACAGGTCCGCCAGATTGGTGTTGAAGGTCACGCGCATATCGTCCTCGTCGGATGGGCCAGTGCGCTATTAGCTCACCATCGTGAACAACGTCGCAATGGTGTCGTTGATGGCCCTGAAGAACTGGGCGTTGGCTTCGTACGCCCGCTGGTACTTGAGCATCATCATCGATTCTTCGTCGAGCGAGACACCCGACGCCGCGTCGGCAAGCGACTGCACCTGCGTGACGATCGCCTGGCGGCTGGCTTGGTCTTCGCGGGCCGTCTGGGTATCGCTCCCGACCCGGTAGGTCAGCTGTCCCCACGCGTCGCTGAAGGTCGAGCGCCCGCCGTCCATCACCGTGGCATCGCGAAGGTTCGCGATGTCGCGGGCCGCCTGGTTGTCGCCAGGCGCCTGCACACCCGCCGCAGCAACCAGGCTCGAATCGGCGACAATCGCAGGATTGACCGCAATCGACGCGGCCGCTCCAGCGGCCGGATCGGTGGTGAAGAAGGCCGTACCGGCGTTCCCGTTGCCATCAAACCCGGCCGAATGGATAGCGTTGACCGAGGCGGCAAACTGGGACGCCAATGTGTTGAGACGATTCTGATAGTCGGGAATGAACTGATCCCGGACCTGGAGATTCCCTGCCAGTTCGCCGCCGGTCACCTCCGAGGTGATTGACTGGCCGCCGCTGACCACATCGACGAAACTCAAGGGCGGCTGCTGCGTCGCCTCGAGACTGACGCTCTCGGCACCGACGACCAGCGGGCGCCCGTTGCCCACCGTCAAGTCGATCCCGCCATCAGCGCGTGCGATCGCATTGACATCCACCAACTGAGTCAGGCGATCGAGCGCGACCTTCTCCTGGTCTTGAAGCGTCAGCGATTGGGTGTTGTCTGCCGGCACCTGACCCAACTGGCCATTCAACGTCGCAATCTTCGCGGTCAGGATGTTGATCTCATCGACGTTGCCGCGCACCTTCGTATCCGCGTCGCGCTGCGCCGTCGACAACCGGTCGGCCATGTCCCGAAACGCCGCCGCCAGGTTCTGCCCGGCGATTACGAAGCCCTGCCGGGCCGTCGACGCGGTGGGATCCGCCGAGAGACGCGAGGCTGAATCGAAGAAGGCGCTCAACTGCGCATCGATCGACTGGCCGGGAAGGCCAATCGCGGTCTGGACGACACTGAGGGAGTCGGCAATCGCTCCTTCGCGCGCTTCGCTTGGTTTCTCCATCTGGAGGCGGCGTTCGAGCAACCGATCGCGCGTGCTACGTACGCCGGCGATCAGGACGCCCGCCCCCGCTGTCATGGGATCCGGCGCTGCGTTCGCCGTCAGGACCACCTGGCGTTTCGCATACCCGGGCGTGTTGACGTTGGCGATGTTCTGCCCCGTCACGTCGAGTCCGTAACTCTGGGCATCGAGCGCTCGCGAGGTGGCGCCGAGTGTTCCAAACAGTCCAGACACTAGCCCTTCGCCTCCAATGCGTGCACGCCCGCGGCGGCACGGGATTCCCCGCGCCGGCCGTAGGTCTGGCCGACCCCCTGGGACGCCAGAGAAAGACGCGTCAGATCGGCTAGCGTCGCCCCGAGACGGGAGCACCTGACCAGCGCGGCCCTGGCCGCAAGCAGTTCGCGAGCGGTCGCGGCACGTGCCGCCGGGTCTACCTCGGTCCGCTGGCTGGAGGCCGCCAGCGTCGACGCCATCTCGCCTTCGCAGGCGAGCAAGGTGTCAAGGTTGACGTTGGTCAGCGCATCGGCCAGCCGTTCGAGGGTCGCCCGGAGGCCAAGCGCGACGGGATGGGGTCCCGTGTCGCGTTCCGCAGTGGTCTGCATGGCTGTTCAGACCGGGGTCGCCGGTCCCTTTCTCGGGCGAGAGGGCGGACAGCCACGCGGCACGAACCAACCCCGAGGGAGGGGTCGGCACATGCCGGCTGCACGCGCCCCAATCTGGCGGGAGGCGTCAGGATTCGAGCAGGTGATCGATCAGCCGATCGGCCAACCGCTCAGCGTCGTTCCCAATCTCGCCCGCCGACAACTTCGCCCGCATCTGTTCGACCAGGTCCTGCCGGATATTCGGAGCGGCTTCCGCTGCAAGGCGTGCAGCATCGGCCAGCGCCGCGTCTTCGGAGACCTGAACCCGGTCGGTTACCTGGGCTGCGGGCCCTTGCTGGGCGTCTTTTGCCCGGCCGGTGCCCACGCGCCCCGTTTGCGGGGTGGCGACGGATTCAAGATTTGGGCTAGTGCCCTCGATTTTCATCGTCGGCTCCTGTTGTGGAGGGCGGGCTTACACGTCCTCCGACAGGGAAATCGGCATCGCTGCCCAATAACTTTAATCCGTCGAACCCCGACCCGCCCAGCGCCATGACCCCCGTTGGGTCAACGCGCTGTCCATCCCGAATCACTTCGAAGTGCAGGTGCGGCCCCGTGGCCCGCCCGCTTTGACCAACCCGGCCGATTTCCTGACCCTGCCCGACCCGATCGCCGACCGCCACGTTGACGGCCGACAGGTGCGCGTATCGTGTCTGGAGCCCTGTTTCATGCTCGATCACAACCTGTGTCCCGTAGGCTCCCTGCTCTCCCGCTGCCACAACACGCCCCCCGGCTGCCGCTGGAACGGCCGTCCCGTAGGCCGCCCCAAGGTCGATTCCCCCGTGATACTTCTGGGCGCCCGTGAACGGGTCGGCCCGCCACCCGTACGGTGACGTCATCGCCACACCCTTCCCGATCAACGGCGCGACCGGCTCGTGAGTATGCAAGTACGGAGCCGTAGCCGGTGTCGGTTCGACCGGCGCCGAAGTCCCGATTTCAGCCACGCCTGGCGTGACCGGAACTACCGCCCGCTGGTCCAGCGCCCTGAGCAGGGAGTCGGCAATCCCGATCCCCCCCGCACGGCTCAACTGCCGCGCCAGTTCCGTGTTGACGGTGTCGGTCATGGTGTCGGCCGACAGCCCCTTCTCGCCATCCTCTTCGTCGAGCATGGTCTGCCGCATCTGTCGCAACATCTGCAGCATCATGATCGACTCGAACTCCTGGGCCAGCTCAGTCACCTTCTGGCGCTCGATCGCCGCGCGCTCCGGGTTGACCGGATTCGTGCCTGGCGGAAGCGATGAGATGTTGAGTGGGAGGTCCATCGGTCGTGTCGGTCTTTCCGTTAGATGATGATCAGTTCGGCTCTAAGCGCGCCTGCCGCCTTCAGCGCCTGCATGATGGCGATAATGTCGCGTGGTGTGGCACCGAGCGCGTTCAGCGCGCGCACCACATCGTGCAGCGTAGCGCCTTCCTCGAGCGCCACGAGCTGTCCCGTGCCTTCCTTGACGTCGACCGACGTCTGCGGCACAACCGTCGTCTCGCCCTTCTGTGACATCGGCGGCGGCTGCGACACTTCGTTGTGCGTGCTGATCTTCACCGACAGGTTGCCATGCGCCACGGCGGCCGGCCCGAGCGTGACGTGCGCCCCAACGACGACGGTACCAGTCCGCTCGTTGACGACCACCCGGGCGACTTCGTCAACGGTGACGGCAATCGGTTCGAGCCGCGCCATGAAGTCAGAGACCGACGCAAGGCTTGCCGCCGGCACCTTGACGGTGACGTTGGCCGAGTCGACCGCACGGGCGACTGATCCGCCCAGTTCCTTGTTGATGGCTTCGGCAACCCGGGACGCGCTCACAAAGTCGGGGTCGCGCAAGGCGAGCGTGATCTCGCCGCTGGCCGGCAACTGCGCGCGAGACACGGTCTGAACCAGACCGCCACCAGGCACCCGTCCGGCCGTCAGATGATTCACCTGAACACTGTTGCCGCCCGAGCCGCCTCCGAAGCCGCCAAGCGTGAGCTGTCCCTGCGCGAGTGCGTAGGTCGTGCCGTCGGGGCCGCGAAGACCGGTCGGCAGCAGCGTCCCGCCCTGCAGGCTTCGCGCATCACCCACTGACGACACCGTCACATCGAGCCTGTTCCCGTTGCGGACGAATGCCGGCAGTTCGGCCGTGACGATGACCGCGGCGATGTTCTCGATCTTGATCTGACTGCCGGGCACCGACACGCCAAACCGTTCGAGCATGTTGGCCAGCGTCTGCGCCGAGAACAGTGTCTGCCGTCGATCGCCGGTCTTGTTGAGACCGACGACGAGCCCGTACCCGACAAGCGGCGTGGCCTGCACGCCCTGGAGCGTCGCCACGTCCTTCAGGCGCACCGGGCCGGCCGATACCGCCAGCGCCGCAGAAAGCGTCAGCAGAGTCCCCAGCAGTAGTGCGATCACAATCTGTCGAGCCATATCAGTCCCGCACGTGTTGATCGTCAGAAGACTTTGTTGAGCAGCCGGACCAGCCAGCCCGGTTTCAGGCTGTCTTTGATCAGGCCGTTCCCGAAGTAGCGAATCCGCAGTTGTCCGACGCGGGCCGACGACACCGAATTGTCGGGCGCCAGGTCGACCCGCCGCACGACGCCGGTCAGCACGATGACTTGGCGATCGCCGTTGATGTCGATTTCGCGTGCCCCTTCGAGCACCAGGTCGCCGTTGGGCAGCACTTCGACGACGCGCGCGGTCATGATGGCCGTCAGCGCGCCGGTGCGCGAGGTCGTGCCGCTGCCCTTGAAGTCGGAGCTCGACGAGGGTGACGCCAGGTTGGTTGGATCGATGAAGCTCGGCAGTTTCGTCTCGAGTCCGAAGAACTTCCCGAGCGAGGCCGAGTTGGAGCCCTTCTTGGCCAGGTTCGTATCGGCCGACCCCGACGCCGTGATGTTCTCCACGACCTGGATCGTCACCAGGTCGTTGACGTCGCGCGCGCGGAAGTCGGAGCCCAGATTGGCCATCCACCTGAACGACGTCTTCTCGTCAGAGGACATCTGGCGAGCCGCCTGGAGATAGCGCGGAAAGAGGACGTCATACGCGGCCTCCTTCCCAGTGGCCTGCGGTTGCTGCGCGCCGGCCATGCCGCCGGCGAGCGCGATGAACAGGCCACAGATGGGAACCCAATCGTGTCGTCGGTTAGATCTCATGAACGATGACCACCTCTCCGGCGCCGGTAATCGTGCCGGTCAGTGACTTTCGGCTGTCCGGGTTGATGAGCTTGATGCGATCGTTGCGCTGTCCGCTCTGTTGGGCGATGGCGCGGCCGCTCACTTCGACGCGGCCGACAATCGCGCGTGTGCGGACCATCTCGCCGCTGCGCACCAGCGGCTGGACCCTCAGCATCGTGGCCGTGACGACTTCGCCCTGCTGAAGATCGCGGGCCGCATGGGTGCCAACCGCATCTGCCAGGATGGGCAGCGGCCCGAGCAGCACGGCGCCGAGGTCGTCATCTATTTCCACCAGGTCCTCTGCCAGAAGTTCGCTGCCCCGCGTGATCACACGCCCGACCTCGAGATGCGGCGCCGCCGCGTGAACCTCGGCGAGGGCGTAGCCGACAGAAGCCACCAGGTCGCCCCCTCTTTGCGCCGCCGCCGACCGCAGCGTGAATCGGATGAGGCGGCCGAGGCGGGATCCAGGTTCGGGAATCGCGACGAGGTCAGCGGCCGGGCCGCGCACGATCTTCACCTTGTCGAGCCTGACCTCCGCATCGGTTCCCAGCCGTGCCTGCACCGCCTTGATGATGGCGTGGCGCACCGCGGGATCGTCGGCCGCCGCGCTCTGCGCGACGACTGGCCGTGCCGACATCAGGAGCGCCACAGCCATGGCGACGCTACCGAGCCATGGCATTGGTTTGCTGGAGCATCTCATCGGCGGCTTTTACCACCTTCGAGTTGGCCTCGTACGCCCGCTGTCCGAGGATCATGTTGACCATTTCCTCAACGACGCTCACGTTGGATTCCTCGAGGAACCCCTGCGCAATCGTGCCGACCCCGTCGGCGCCCGGCACGCCGGTCGTCGCTTCGCCTGACGCCGTCGCGACCGTGAAGATATTGCCGCCCATCGCGTTGAGACCGGCCGGATTCTGGAACGACGCGATCTCGATGGTGCCAATCTGCTGAACCGCAGACTGGCCTGCGATGGCGACCGAGACGACGCCGGTCGCTGCGATCGTGATGGATGTCGCATTCGGGGGAATCGTGATCCCGGGCTCGAGCTTGTAGCCCTCCGAGGTCACCAGTGCCCCTTCGGCACTGAGGTGAAACGACCCGGTCCGCGTGTAGCCCACGCCACCATCGGGCAATGACACCTGGAAAAAGCCCCGGCCCTGCAGCGCGAGGTCGAGCGGGTTGCTGGTCGACCGCAGATTGCCGGTACTGAAGTCGCGCGTGGTGGCAACCGTTCGCGTGCCGAGGCCGATCTCGAGGCCGATCGGCGCGTCGGAACTGGTCGATGTCGGGCTGCCGGACGCCTTGACCTGCTGGTACACGAGGTCGGCGAACTCCATCCGGGTCTTCTTGAACCCGGCGGTGTTCACGTTGGCGAGATTGTTGGCGACGGTATCGATGTTGGCCTGCTGGGCCGCCATCCCGCTCGCCGCAGTATAGAGCGCACGAATCATAGGTCTGGCTCTCCTGATTACGGCAATGAAGTGTGCAAGAAGCGGTCCGATGCGGGCTCGGCCGTCAGCGGCGGCCGAGTTCCGTGATGGCCCGGGCGTCGATGTCGTTCATGAGTACCACGATGCCCCGTTGGAGCGCGTCGAAACTGCGGGACGTGCCGATCAGTTGCGCCATCCTCTCTGTCGGCAAGACGTTAGACTGCTCGAGCATGCCTGATCGGATCCGGCTGTCTGGGGCGGTGGCTGGTGTGAGACTGTCGAGCGCCCGAAATCGGACGCCGTTCTCACGGACCAACTGGCTCATATCGCTGAAAACAGTGACGCTGGGCCGGCCTACCGTCGTTTTACCGACACGGATAGTGCCATCCGCGCCGAAATCCAACTGTCCAGGGGGCAGGCGCAGCGGGCCGCCGTCACCAAGCAGCGGGTCGCCGTCCGGCGTGGTGATCGTGCCGTCGGCCGCGCGGGTAAAGTGGCCGCTGCGCGTGTAGCGAACACCGGCGGGCGTCTGGATCGAGAAGAACCCGCTCCCCTCTATCGCGAGATCCAGGTCACGACCCGTCGCCACCACCGCGCCTTCGCGGAAATCGACCTTGGGCTGAGCCGACATGACATCGACGGCAGAGGCGAGCGTGTCCCCGAACGACTCGCGCTCGGCCACCACCGTCGTGGCCCGGTCGCCCTTGTAGCCTGCCGTGCCGGAGTTCGCGATATCCTCGGCGATCCGGTCCAGCCGTTCCATCCGTGTGCGCATGCCGCTCAATGCCGCGTAGATGCCGCCTGGCATAGCTTGCCTACCTCCCGGCCAAGGCCATCGTCATCAGGACGTCGGCCGACGAACCGTGACTTTCCAGCCGAACCCACACGTAGGGATCGCAGCGCTCGTGCTGCATGCGGACCTTCCTGAGTGACCGCGCGATTCGGGCGACCGTGGCAGCGCCCGTGTCGACATCGCAGACGCTGCCACGCAAGGCGGGCAACTGCGCACCGGCGCTTGTGTACACATTGACCAGGTGCGGAAGCGATTCATCGGAGACCAGGAGCGGCTCAACCACCCACTTGGTCAGCCGCGAGAGCGCGCGGACCGCGTGCCCGGGAATCGGTGCCGTGCAGGCCACCTGGAGTTCGTGGCGCTTGCGGTCAGCCGCCACCGGCACGATCCCCAGCGTCCTGACGGTGTGGTGCGACAGGCCTCCGGGTTGGTGTGCCACGACGTCCGGATCAACCGAGGTGAGATAGCGCACGCCGGCCTGTGTCGCCAGCGCCTTGAGGAGGTCTTCGGGCGTGACCAGCCCGAGCGACTTGAGGGTCTGACCAAACGGCACGCCGCTACGGCGCTGCAGGTCGAGCGCCTGCGCGATGGAGTCGCTCGACAGTCCCACTTGCCGCGTGAGCAGAGTGCCGAGCTTGATGGGCAGCCAGCTCTGGATCCACGCCGGCTCGACCGGCGGCAGTTTGGCCAGCCGATCCCGCACGGTGATCTCGACGCACCGGGTCGAGCAGTACCATCGCTGGTCGATGGACACGCCAAACGCTCCGTAGGCGACGAGAAACGCCGGGCTCCGGTGCCCGCAGCCATCACGCGCGCAGCGTGTCATGTCCATCCTCTGGCATGGCGGCGCTCGTGCCGCCGGCATTTCTCAGCAACATGCGGAGCCGGGCTTCTCCTTCTGAGACACCCGCGCTGGCGGCCATGTCGGCCACGGAACGTCCCCGGCTGGCGGCCGTCACAATGCGCCGCGTCGTGACCTTGCTCGACACGGGCCGAGGTGGTGTGGCCGACAGCTTGCCGAGTTCGTTGCTGAGCAGCGTGAACCCCGATTCCGACGTGTCCACGAGCAGCGCGAGACCCTGCGTGCATCGGGTGAGCCGCTCTTCCATGCGCGTAAGGCTTCCCATCGAGCGGACCAGGCGCCACAACAGCCAGCCCTGCACCGCACAGACGACCACCAGCAGCGAAACAGCGTAGATCACGCGGCTCTCTCCTTCGTGTCCTAGTTGCCCGGACCCATCGATCGGATGCGCTCCTGGGCGCTCATCACCTCGGTCACGCGCACACCGTAATTGCCCGACACGACGACCACTTCCCCTCTGGCCACCACGATGTTGTTGACCATCACCTCGACAGGGTCTTCTGGCTGTCGCTCGAGGTCGACCGTGGTGCCGGGTCCGAGCTTCGACAACGCCTGCAGCGTCATGTTGGTCCAGCCGAAGCGCACCCACAGCGGAAGCTCCATGTCGAGAATGAGTTCGAGATTGGGCGGCACGCCTGGGCCGGTCGGACTGTCGCCGCGGCCGGACGAGGGCGCGGGCTGGCTGGGCGCGGCATTCGGGACGGGCCCTGGCACGGCGGCCTGGACAACGGTCAGCGCACTCGACAGCCCGGCCTTGAGTACCAGATCACCTACGGAAATCCCGACCCAACTGGCGTGTGCGGGCGCTGACGCCTGCGAGGTCGCGGGCTCGTCGGCCGACAACCGCACGCCCTCGAGTTCGGGCTTGATGTTCAGCGATCCGGCGATCTGCTTGGCGATTTCCTGCAGATTGTCGATGATTGCATCGTCGGGTGGACCATCCTCGAATCCAAGCACCTTGGAGGTCAGCCGCCCGGCATCATCAGCGGGAATCAACAGTGTCGCGGTGCCTTGGAGCGTGCCCTGAACAGCGAATCGCAGCGCCCAGACCGCCGACGATGGCGCCGCGTCCTGCCGCACGCGCGATTCGCCCCCGAGCAAGGTCGCGATGACGGTGCCCAACTCTTCGGCGATGGCCTGCGCCAGGATCTGTTCGGTCACCTTACGCCCCCTGCGGTCCGGTCGTCTCTGACAGCCTGCCTGGACCGCTGGTGATCATCACGGCAGCCTGTGTGCCGTTCCGCATCAGCCGGCCCGTGTACTTCGTGCTGTCTGCCACCCGGACCCTCACAGGATGTGATGCCGGTTTACCGAGCGAGAGCACGTCTCCTGGCTGGAGCAGCAGCAACTCGCGTGCCGGAAGCGACGAGTCCATGGCGACGGTGACCGGCAGCCTAATGCGGCCCAGCGTCTGGACGAGTTGCCGGCGTTGGGTGGGTGTCGGCTCGCGCTTCGCCCGGTACCAGTTCTGCACGAAACTGTCGCCGATCATCTCGATCACGGAGGCCGGCAGGCAGAAGTTGATAATGCCCCTGGCGTCGCAGATCTTCACGTCGAAGACCATGATGAGCACGGTCTCGTTGGGCGCCGCCACCTGAAGCATCTGCGGCCTGGTGTCGCGCCCGGAGATCTTGAAGTGCACGTCCTGGACGCTGCGCCACGTATCGGTGAGGTTCTCGAGGACGAGCTTCATGATGCCGTCGACGACGTTTTGTTCAATCTCGGTGAGCGCCCGCGACAGGTGCAGGCCGTGGCCGCTGCCGCCGAGCATGCGATCGACCATCGAAAAGGCGATGGCCGGGTTGATTTCAATGGCCGCGACCCCGTCAAGCGGCGCCATCGACACGGCGTAGAACGCGGTCGGATCGGGCACCGACATCAGGAATTCCGCGTACGTCAGCTGTTCGACCGACAGGCTCGACACTTCAGTGACCGCGCGCAGGTACGCCGAAAGCGACCCTGAGACGTTGCGCGCGAACCGATCGTGGAGCAACTGCAACGAGCGGATGTGTTCTTTCGACACCCGGTCGGGCCGGCGGAAATCGTAGCTGACCGAACTGGTCGCCGCCGGGCCGGGATCCGCTATCGGCTGCTCTTTCCGCAGCACGCTGGCCGATCCCATCAGGAGGTCGATTTCTTCCTGGGTGAGAATCTTGGCCATCAGTGCGCCTTGCTCTTGTTGAGTCCGTCTTTGAGTGACGACCGCAACCGCGAAATCGCGAGCGACCGCAACTGCGACACCCGTGACTCGCACACGCCCAGCACCTCGCCGATCTCCGCCATCGTCAGCTCTTCTTCGTAATACAGGGCGATGACCTGCCGCTCCCGTTCGGGCAGCTCGCCAATCGCGGAGGCGAGCAACGCGCGCAACTCGCGTCGCTGCAGCCTGATTTCCGGCCCCTCGTCGGGGTCGACGCAGACATCGAGCAGGGGTGCGTGGTCGGAGCCGTACTCGTCCAGTTGCCGCACCTGCGCGACCTCGAGCATCCGCAACTGCTCGAAGGCCTCGCCGTACTGCTCCTCGGTCATGCCGAGCGCGCTGGCAATCTCGGCTTCGGATGGCTCGTGGCCAAGCGTCAAACGAAGCTGGGCAATGGTGCCATCGACGTGGCGGCGCAGCTTGCGCAGCGAACGGGGCGCCGTGTCCATGCCCCGCAGTTCGTCGAGCATGGCGCCCTGCACGCGTCGGCGCGCGAACGCATCGAACGGCACCCCGGTTGATGCCTGATAGCGCCCGGCCGCCTCGATCAGCCCAAGCACGCCGATACTGACCAGGTCGGCCACATCCACCTGGGGAGGGAGCCGTCTCGCGAGGCGCTGGGCCATCGCCTTCACGAGTCCGATGTGCGCGACGACAAGCCGGTCGCGCTCAGTCTGGCTGCCGGCGTAGGTGTTCATGCGCACCGCAGGGCCTCCATTCGGAGGGGCGTGGTGGGGGAAGCGACGCGCGGCGTCGACACCACGCGAAGACCAGGACCGCCGTGGCGCATCCCGGAGAGGCGGCACGCCAGCGTCCGGAAGCAGCGGCTCGACGGCGCCTGCGGCACGTGGTCGACGACCGGGCGCTGCACGAGCACCGCATCCCGCAACGTCTGGTCGTGGACGATGTGGCCGTAGTACTGGAGCCCGCGCTGGAGAAACCGGGTCGACGCGATGTCGAGCTGCGTGTGGACAAGCCGGGCATCGTCAACATCCCTGGCGTCGTTGACGACCAGACCAATCTCCAGGCCGGCGTCGTGTTTGGTCAGCAGCTTGAGCATCGCGTAGGCATCAACCACCGCGGTCGGATCAACCGATGTCACGATGAGCGCCAGCTGGGCGCCGCGCACGGTCTCGATCACGTTGTTAGAGATGCCGGCCGCCGTATCGATCAGCAGGAAGTCGCAACTGTCACCGAGTTCCTGGAGCGCGTCGGTCAGCCGCTTGCGCTGCCGCGGGGTCAGCGCCGCCAGCTCGCGGATGCCCGAACTGGCCGGGATGACCTGAATGCCGAGCGGCCCGCGGACCATGATCTCGGAGAGCGTCCGTTCGCCGGTCAGCAGGTGCCCGATGTGGAACGGCGGCGCCAGTCCGAGCAGCACGTCGACGTTGCCAAGACCGAAGTCCGCGTCGAGCACGACCACCCGGTGGCGCAGTCGCGCCAGCGCGACGGCAAGATTGACGACGACGTTCGTCTTGCCAACGCCACCTTTGCCACTCGTCACGGCGATGGTCACCGGGCCGTGCGACGGAGATGTCGTCGATGCACTCATGCAGTCCTCGCGTCGAGAAACGGCGACTCGCCGAGCACGAGCCCGGCGAGATTGATGCCCGTGGCGCGGTCCAGGTCTTCCGGAACGCGCTGCCCTGTGCCCAGGTACGAAACGGGAAGGCGCTCGTCCCGCAGCACCTTCACGATCGGAGACAGCGTCTCGATCTGGTCGATGCGGGTCAGGGCGATCCGGTGCGGCTTCGCGCACCGGTACTCGTCGATGGTGCGGCTGATGTCCTTCGCGGCAGTCGCGGCCGACACGACCAGATGCGTCCGCACATCGTTGCGGGCACGCAGCATCGAGAACAGTTCCTGCGCCACCTCGTCGCGCGGAGACCGGCCAGCCGTGTCGACAAGCACGCCCGTGGTGCCGCGCGTTGGCATGAGCGCCTGATGGAGTTCCTCGGCTGTGCGGGCGACCTTGAACGGCGCACCGACAATGTCGGCATAGAGGCGCAGTTGCTCAATGGCACCGACGCGGTAACCGTCGGCCGACACCAGCGTCAGCCGCTCACCGTGCGTGGCGCGCTGCTGGGCCGCGATCTTCGCGATGGTCGTGGTCTTGCCAACGCCCGGAGGGCCAACAAACACCTCGACAGGCCGGTACCCTTCGTCGGCGGCAGCGTACGGAATCAGGCACTCGCCAAGGGCCTTGCGGATACCCGCGGCCGAAACCCCTCGGCGTCCCGCGGCCGGAATCGCGGCTGCCACCTCGGTGGCGAGATCCCGGTCGAGGCCGGTCGCCGCCAGCAGGGCCACGATCTCGCTGTCTGGGACGGTTGATTGACGGCTGGGAGATTCGAGTGGTCGGCTGTCCGACACTTTTCTCTCGGCAGCGGCCTGAAGCTCGACCACCCGGGAGCCGAACCAGCCCTTCCATCCATCGGACGGCACCAGCCGCGTCGCCAGGACCAGGGCGTTCGGACCAAGCTCCTCGCGTGCTTGCGCGAGCAGGTCACGAACCGAAGTTCCGCGATATGTCTTGAGATACATATCAGTCGAGCACCGCCACCGGCGCAACCTTCACGTGCGCCGGAACCTCCGTATGCGACAGCACCCCAACATGTGGCAGAACTCGTGAGAACAGCCGCCACAGGTGCGGTCTCAATCCTGCCGAACAAAGAAGCACGGGTTGTGCCATCGCGGATTCGATCGCCCGGCCGATCTTGGCGGCGAGGTTCTGGGCCTCTCTGGGGTCGATCGCCAGAACCGGCCCCTGTTCGGTTCGGACCAGCGACGCCATCAGCCGTTCCTCGAGCGTCGGAGCCAGAGAAATCGTCGGAAGTTCGCCGCGTTCGTTCTGGTACTGCTTGCAGATGGCCCGGCCAAGGGCCGCCCTGGCCGCCTCGGTCATCAGGTCCGTATCCTTGGAGACGACGGCGACATCGGCCACGGCCTCGAGGATCGTGGCGAGATCCTTGGCGGGCACCCGTTCGCGTAGCAGTTGCCGCAGTACGCGCTGGATTTCGCCCAGCGACAGGATCTTCGGAACGACGTCTTCCACCAGCTTTGGCGCCGACTGCGCCAACCGGTCGACCATCTCCTTGACCTGCTGACGGCCGAGCAGGTCTGGCAGGAACGCCCGGATCGTCTCCGACACGTGCGTCGACAGGGCGGTCGTCGCGTCAACCACCGTGTAGCCGGCTGTTGACGCGCGATCGCGATGGTCTGCGTTGATCCACCAGGCTGGCAGGCCGAAGGCCGGCTCGCGGGTCTGGATGCCGTCGAGTGTGCCCGTTGCGGTCCCCGGGTTGATGGCGAGGACGCGGTCAGGGTAGAGTTCGCCGCGCGCCACCTCGATGCCTTTGACCAGAATGTTATAGGCGCGCGGAGCCAGTTGCAGGTTGTCCGCGATGTGTACCGGCGGCACCACCACGCCCGACTCGGAGGCGATCTGGCGCCGGATGCCTTTCAACCGCGACAGCAGCGTTCCGCCCTGCTGCTCGTCGACAATCGACACCAGGGCGTATCCGACTTCCACGGCCAGCGGATCAACGTTGACGGCCGACTCGATGGAATCGGATGGAGGAGCGACGTCGGCTGCGGCGTCTGGCTTCTGTTCGATGGCCTTCCGGTTGGCCATCGCCGCCGCGGCGAGGATGAAGGCGACGATCCAGAATGGAAGTTTCGGCAGCCCGGGCACCAGCCCAATGGCAAACAGCACGCCGGCCCCAACCGCCAGCGGGCGCGAACTGCTCAACAACTGCTGGGCCACGTCTTCGCCCAGGTCGGACTCGCTCGAGGCGCGCGTGGTCACCAGCGCGCCCGACATCGACACGAGCAACGCCGGGATGGCCGTCACCAGTCCCTCGCCGACCGTCAGGATCGTGTACGTCGTCAGCGCGGTCTTGAGCGGCAGTCCGTGCTGCAGGACGCCGATGAGGAGGCCGGCCACGATGTTGATGAAGGTGATAAGGAGCGCCGCCAGCGCGTCGCGCTGCGTGAACCGGATCGCGCCGTCCATTGATCCGTAGAAATCTGCTTCACGGCGAATCCGTTCGCGCCGGGAGCTGGCTTCGTGCTCGTCGATGAGGCCGGCGTTCAGGTCGGCATCAATCGCCATTTGACGGCCGGGCATCGCGTCCAGGGTAAACCTGGCAGTCACTTCTGAAATGCGCGAGGCGCCGTGGTTGATGACGAGAAACTGGATCGCAATCAGGACAAGGAAGACGACGATACCGACAACAAAATTGGCGCCGACGACAAACTGGCCGAACGCCATGATGACCTGGCCGGCCGCGCCGGTGCCCTCCGCCCCGTTCAGCAGGATGAGGCGGGTGCCCGCGACGTTCAGCGACAATCGCAACATCGTGAGCAACAGGAGCAGGGAAGGGAACGCCGAGAACTCGATGGGCTGCCTGACGTAGATGGCGGTCAGCAGCAGCACGACGCCGAGCCCGATGTCGACCGAGAGCAGCAGGTCGAGCATGAACGGCGGCAGGGGGATGATCATCAACCCGACCGACGCGATGATGGCTGCCGGGCCCACCATCTGGGCCACGCGTTTCATCTGGCCTGCCATGTTGCGTTTTGCCATAGTTACGCTCGCCCTCTCACGGCTAGAGAATCAACTGCTTCAGGCGGATGAGGTACGCCAGCACCTCGGCGACCGCATCGAACAGCGAGCCTGGAATCAGGTCGCCCACATCGACGCTCTTGTAGAGGGCCTGCGCTAGCGGGGGGTTCTCGACAATGGGCACACCGTGTTCGCGCGCAATCGCCTTGATGCGCTGCGCCACGAGGTTCTTGCCCTTGGCGAGCACCCGTGGCGCGGGCATCGTGCCACGGTGGTACTCGAGCGCCATCGCAAAGTGGGTCGGGTTGGTGATGACCACCGTCGCGCGCGGCACGGCCGCCATCATGCGCTGCCGGAACATCATGCGTTGGATGCGACGAATCCGCCCCCGGGTTTCGGGGTTGCCTTCCGACTGCCGATTCTCGTCTTTGACTTCCTGCTTGGTCATGCGGTTGTTCCGCTTGAACCTCCACCGCTGGTAGCCGTAGTCGGCCGCGCCGAGCGCCAGCAACACGACGGCCACCTTCCAGAACATCCCCATGGCGATCTCCCAGCCGGCCGCAACCGCGGGAGCGACGCCAATGCGCGCCAGCGTGGCGCCGTTCATCACGAAGGCGTGGATCGTCTGCCAGCCGATCGTCACCAGTGCGGCCGACACCACTATCGCTTTGAGCAGTTCGTAGCCGCCCTGCGAAAGTCCCAGCCGCTTGATCCCGTTGGCCGGATTCAGGCTGCCCCAGTTGAACGTGATGGCCTCGGTCGCCAGCACGAATCCTTTCTGCGACGCCACCTGGACGGCCACGACACTGAGGGCTGACGCGCACGCCAGCGGACCGCAGATCAGCACGAGTTGCACCACGGCGTCGATGACCATCTGGCCAATCGTGCTGCCGTCAATCGGCGCCAGGGGCGAGGTGCCGACGCGGACAAGCGAATGCTTGACGGCTCCCTTGAGCGTCCCAGCCATGCTGCTGCCGAGCCCGCTGAGCACCATCACTGCAGCGAGAAACGAGGCCGCCTGCAAAAGATCCTTGCTAAGAGGGAGTTGTCCCTTCTTGCGGAGGTCGCCCAGGCGTTTTCCGCTTGGTGGTTCGGTGCGGTCGGTCGCCATCTCTCCAGTCCACTCCTAGCGAACGGCCCCGACCAGCCGCCATGCGGCCGCGAGCACGCTCGGCGCATGCCTCGCCACCGCTTCCGGGACGACGTGAATCCCGAACGCGAGCACCAGCAACCCGACCGACAGGCGCACGGGAAATCCAATCACCATGAGGTTGAGCGCGGGCGCCGCCCGCGACACCAGGCCCATCACGAGTTCGACCAGCAGCAGCGCGATGATCACGGGCATGGACAATTGCGTCCCGAGCACGAACACGATCCCCAGCAGTTGCGTCACGCTGCCCGCGATGGCGTCCTGCGCGCCCCAGTGGCCAGGCGGCAGCGTCGTGTAGGACTGCACCAGCGTGCGGATCAGGGCCAGGTGGCCGTTGATGCCGAAAAAGGTGATGGTGGCCAGCGTGCCGTAGAGCGACGCGATCAGGTTGTTGCGCACGCCGCTCTGGGGATCGACAATGGCGGCATACGACAGGCCGATCTGAAAACCCACAACGTGGCCTGCAAATTCCGCGGCCCCGATGAGCGCGTGCACCGCGAGTGCGAGCGCAAGCCCGACCACCGCCTCGCCCGCGACCATCACCGCCAGGCCCAGCGGCGGAAGATTCGGTGGCACCTGTACGAGCGGGACCAGGATGAGGCCGAGAATCGCCGTCAGGGCAACGCGCACCGGCGGCGGCACGAACGCACCGCCAAAAAGCGGCGTGGCCACGATGAGGACACCGGGCCGGACCATCAGCACGCCAAACGCGGCGAGCGGAACGGCCTCGTTCACCGAATGATCTCCGGGAGATTGGTCAGGAGCTGACGCGTGAACCCGCTCGCCAGGCGCAGCATCCACGGGAAGGTCAGCGCGAACACGGCGAAAATCGCGAGCGCGCGCGGAATGAAGGCGAGCACACTATCGTGAATCGACGTGACGGTCTGGAGCACGCTGACCAGCACGCCGGCGATCATGCCCGCCATCAGAATCGGCAGGGCCAACACGAATGCCACTTCGATGGCCTGGCGCGTGACGCCGACGACAAGTGCTTCAGGCAAGACCCCTCCTTCGCAGCTCGTGGTGCAAGTCCGTCTGCATTCGGCCGGCGCTGCATCCGGGCGCATCACCGGTCTCGGCCCTCGACAAGCTCGGGACGCCCTGAGCCTGTCGAAGGGCGGTGCGACGACGCACTTCCACCACGGACTGCTACACGAAACTGCGCACGAGCGATTTCACGACCAGCGACCACCCATCGACCGTCACGAACAGGACCAGCTTGAAGGGCAGCGAGATCATGGCAGGCGGCAACTGCATCATGCCCATCGACAGCAGGCTGGTCGACACGACCAGATCAATGAGCAGGAACGGCACGAACACGAAAAACCCCATCTGGAAGCCGGTCTTGATCTCCGACATCACGTAGGCCGGAATCACGACGCGCATCGGCAGCAGCTCAGGCTTGGCCGGCCGCGGCATCTTGGACAGTTCCAGGAACATCACCAGGTCGCTCTCGCGCGTCTGCCGCAGCATGAAGTCACGCAGCGGCGGCGTCGCACGATCGATGGCCTCCAGCGTCGTGATCTTCCCCGCCATCGCGGGCTGCACCGCTCGATCGTTGATGGCCGCGCCGACCGGCGCCATGATGAACATCGTGAGGAAAAGAGCCAATCCAACCAGGATCTGATTCGACGGCACTTCCTGCGTGCCCATCGCCTGCCGCAGAAAGTGAAACACGATGACGATTCTGGTAAACGAGGTCATCGTCATCAGAATCGCCGGCACGAAGCTGAGCAACGTCAGCAGGACGACGACCTGGATCGGCGCCGAGATGGTGCCGATGCCATCCATCGTCATTTCCATGCGCTGGGGCGGCTGTTGCGCGAAGCTCGGTGTCGCGCAGCACAGGAGCGCGGCGGCGACGAGCGCAACACACAGGATCCGTTTCATGACTGGCCCGCCACCGGGCCGCTCGACCGACCGTCGAGGACGCGCTCGAAAGGCGCCGGCCCTTCGCCAAGTTCGGTCAGCAGGGTCACCTGCGTCGGCGTCAGTCCGATCAGGAGGCGCCGCCCTTCAACCGACACGATGGCGAGCGAGCGCCGCTCACCCAGTTGGAGCGTGCTGTGAACGGCGAGTGGGCCCTTGGTGGACTGGCCGGGCAGCGTGATGACGCCGCGGCGCAGCAGCCAGGCGAGAAGGCCGATGACGCCGAGCACGACCACCAGACCAATGAACGCGCGGATGAGCCCGCCGCCGTCGATCCCGAAGGACGGGTCTGGAGCCTGCGCGAGAGCCAGCATCAGCGTCATCACACCTCGACCTCGGGCAGCTGATCCGGAGAGGTGTCGGTCAGGCGAATCGAGGTGCTGTCATCAACCATCACCACCTCGCCTTTGGCCAGCAGCACATCCTCGACGCAGACGTGCAGGTCGTCGCCGATCGGCTGCGTCAGGCGGATGATGCTGTGTTGCCTGAGCGCCAGGCACTCGCGAACGGTGATGCGCCGGGTCCCGAGCCGGATGTTGACCTTGCACACCACGTCCATCAGTCCCGGAAACGGCGACTGGGTATCGACCGGGGCAGCCGACGCGGCCTCTGGTTCAGAACTGGACGACAAAATCGGAGAAGAGGACATCGCGCACTTCTGTTTTCTGTTTGAGGGCCGAAACCTGTTCCACGAGCGCTTTCTTGAGCTGAGCCTTCCCCTCCACGGTGACGAGGGTGTCGGCCGACTGCGTGGCCAGCACTTCGAGAATCGCGGAACGCATCCTGGCCTTGGCGACTTCGCTCTCCTGGAGCAACTTGGCGTCTTCTTCCGACCCGACCAGCAGCTTCAGCGTGACCCGGAGATACGTCTGGCCACTGCCGCCAGCCAGGTTGACCAGGAACGGCTCGAACGACACGACGCCGGCCGGGTGCGTCTCGGCCGCTTCAGCCACGCCGTGACCTTCGCCGGCGGCGCCCCCAGCCGCCGGCGCGGGAGGTGCGGGGCGCAACTTCCAGTAGGCGGCGGCGCCACCTCCGGCGAGCACCAGGACGCCAATGACGATGCCGAGAATCAGGCCGAACTTGCCCTTCTTCTTGGACGCGTTGGGCGCGGGCTTCTTGTCCGGGGCAGCGGCTCCCGGTTTCTGGGCTGCGGTCGCGGCGGCGGGTTTCGATTCGTCCATGAGTCATCCCGATTGGGCCTCTAGAGAGGCGTGTCGTACCTCAAAGAGCAAGGAAGATGCCGACCTGAGAACGGCGCAAACCATTCAGCTACTGGGGATTCTCGGGGTTGGACGGAGGACGGGCGGTCGACTGGCCGAACAGACGTGCCGGTCAGCCGACCATTGGACGAAGATGAGGATGGGCCTAGATCCGCGACTCGAACTGGGTGGTCGGCAATCGGCGCTTCGGGTACGCCCGCGGCTCGGGCTGGTACATGTCACCCTCCCGGTTGTCGCGCGGCCGGCCATCCGGGTCGACCGACAGCCGCTCAAGCGTCAGCCCCGATTCCTTGAGACCGGTCCTCAGATCCTGCTGGTGCTGCTCAATCCAGGCACGAACCAAGGGCGAATCCGAGCGGAGCGTCGCCGACACGGCCCCTGATTCGACGCGCAGCGCGACGGTCAATTCGCCCAGATGTTCCGGTCTGAGCCGCAACTGGACTTCGCCGCCTCCCTGGCTCCACTGGAGCTTCATCACGCGGACAATCGAATGCGTCAATGAGCCGGACTCGGTCGTGGGCTCGGGAATGGTCTCGCCAGACCGAACCGCAGTCGAAGTCGAAGGTGTGGTGGCCAGTGAGCCTCCAACGCCGGTTGACGCGCCCGGACCAACCGGCAACCCGAACGGCTGGGCTGGTCGCGCCGATCCTTCCCGGGTGGGATTGCGGTCCGCCGACCGATCTAGGCTTGCGTCCCCACCGCGCGGATCCGTCCCGGCTGCAGCTAGTTGCACCTGCTGAATGATGTCCTGAGACAACCTTGCCGCTTTGGCGAGTTCGTTTCGTGCCCAGATCGGCGATTCGATCGGCTCCTGATGGGCGATCTGGAAGGGCGTCTTCCCAGCCTCGGCGACGCCTGCCTGGCTCGTAGTCTGCTCTGCGCCCTGCGCGGGGACCGCGACGGTCCCGGAATCGGCCACGAATGCCAGCGGGCCGGAAACCAGGCGCGGCTCGTTGCCTGCGGTCACTGGCCGGGCGGTCGATGGTCTGACATCTAAATTGAGGAACCTGGCGAGTGACGCCCGAATGCCCGCGGCCATCGACTCGGCACTCCCGCCACCGGCCTGCGCCACACCTTCGGGCACGGCGGCGCCGAGCAACGAAAACGTGCCGCTGGGCGGCACATCCCCGAGGCTGGACCCGAGCTGCCCCGTGGAGGCACGGGAAAGTTCGCCGGTCGTCTGAATCTGGCGCGGCGCCGGCCCGCTCGCCAAGATGGGATTCGAGAACGGGTTGGCGCTGTCGCCGGCCAACGTACTGGTCAGGGCCGCCTCAAGAACACCGGTCGTGCCGGCCGGCGGAGAGTTGCCACGTCCGGGCGCCGATTCCTGAGCGTTTGCAGCGAGCTCAGTAATGTCGTCGCGAGCCATTCCCTGAGATGCCGCGGTCGACGCAATATCCGGAACTCCTGGCGTTGCGGCTCCCGACGCCGCGCGGTGCCCGAACCGCCCCGCGAAGGCACGGGCGAATTCGCCGGTCGTCCGAGTCTGGCGCGGAGCCGGCCCGCTCGCCGAGGGGGCCGTCGAAAACTGGTTGGCGCTATCACCGGCCAACGTGCCGGTCGGGGACGCGTCGAGAGTTCCGATTGTCCCGGCTGGCGAGACGACGCCACTTCCGGGCGCCGATTGCTGAGCGTTTCCAGCGAGTTCATTGATGTCCTCGCGAGCCATTCCGTGAGATGCCACGATCGAGGCCACGTCCGGAAGCCCTGGCGTCGGGGCTCCAGGCATCGCACCGGTCCCGCTCGCTCCTTCGACACCTGCGTGCTGGTCCTGTTGTTCTGAGGCGTTCTGGCCGTCGAGGCCCTGAGCTTCGTCCGACAGGTGATTGGCGGTCGTCGTCGCACACGGCGGAACGTCGGCGGGTAGTGCGTCAACCTGAACAGCAGCCGCGAAGGGCGTCTGGTTTTCTTTGTGATGGGCTTGCGCGTTCTTGATCGGTTCGTCGGCAGCGACTGATGCGGTGGCTGTTCCCTGAGAGGCGTCGGCAATTGCCGCAGCCTCTCCGATCTGGCTCGATGCCCGCGGATCTGGAATCACTCCGCCGACATCATTGGGGCGGATGTGTGCGCCACCCGCGACCCCGCGCCTGCCGCCGCCGGCTGCGGCTCGCGCCATCGCGAGAACATCGCCAATCGTCCAGGAACCGGTGGCCGCCCTGTGATCATCCTCCGGCAGACCGTCTCCACGCGGAGTCGGCCCGCCTGCGTCCTGTCGGGCGTCAGCGGCCGCGCCGTCTTTGCCAAGAGGCGGCGCGTTCTTGAGCGCCGCGCCGTCCAAGGCGTCCTCCAGTGCCGATCCGAACGAGGCTTTGGAAGGCGAGGTGCGCGCTCCGAAAGGAGCCGCGCAGCCCTCACCTCCGACCGACACAGCGATCATGCCAGCGTCAAATGTTGTGTCCACGGCGCTAGAACCCCACGACGTTCTTCGATTCACCGATCCGCTCAACGACCTCGTCACTCAGGACGTAGTGCTGAGCGAGCAATTCTCACCGGATCGGCTCGCACGACGACGCAATCGCACGTGCGAATCGAAGCACTACGGTCTTACCGCTTCATACCGAGCGTATCGACCATGATCTCGTCGGACACCGTAATGGTTTTCGAATTGGCCTGGTACCCGCGCTGGGCCAGGATCATCTGCGTGAATTCCTGAGCGATATCGACATTGGACTGCTCGAGCGCGCTGCCGATAAAGGTTCCCCGACCGCCTGTGCCAGCCACCCCGATGTTCGGCAGGCCTGCCGCCTCGCTCGAGCCGTAACGGCTCGACCCGAGCTTGACGAGACCTTTCGGGTTGTTGAATGAGGCAAGCGCAATCTGACCGACCGACAACGTCTGGCCGGCTCCAAGGGCGGCGACTATGGTACCGTCGGACGCGACGCTGATATTGTTGATCATCCCGGAGCCGCTGCCGTTCTGGGTGATAGACGAGGTGGCCGACGTCGACCGGAATCCGGTCAGGGCGCCGGCTCCATTGGCATCGATGATGTCCCAGCTCATCGCATTGGCGGCCGCGCCATCAACCCACGCGGGGGTGGCGAAGGTGACGGCCGCGAGAGGAACAGGTGTACCCGCCGTGAGGTCACCGCCGCCGGCGGCTGGGTTGGTCGGGGTCACTTTAGCCAGCTGCCCCGTGGCGTCGAATTCCAACGATGCGGCTGCGACCGAGAATGGCGTGCCGGGAGTTCCTCCCGTCGCCTCGGCCCCGGGCAGTTCGAAGTTCACGTCCCACGCTCCGGGAGCGGTGTTGGTGTAGGTGATCGTCATCACGTGAGACTTGCCGAGCGCGTCGTAGACCTGCACCGACGTCGTGAACTCGTCGTTCACGGCCGCGGCCGAATCCAGGTTGGTCAGGGTCTTGAACGACGCGGTCGCCACTGGCGCGCGCAGCACACCCGGCGAGATGGTGATGTCGCTCGGCTGGGCCGTGGTCACCACCCTGCCCGTGGTCGGGTCGGTCGTCGTCCAGCCCTGAACGGCGTGACCGTCTGGCGTGACCAGTACGCCATTCGCGTCGAAACTGAAATCGCCCGCGCGAGTATACGACTGGCCCTCCGGTCCGGCAACGACGAAGAAGCCGGCACCCTGGACGGCGACGTTGGTGGCATCGCTGGTGTTGGAGATCGCTCCCTGGCTGAACACCGGCGACACCGATCCGATCTTGACGCCTAGGCCCACCTGCATCGGGTTGTCGCTCGAGCCCGTGATGGACTGGCTCACCAGATCCTGAAAGCTGACGGCGCTCGCTTTGTACGCCACTGTGTTGATGTTCGCCAGGTTGTTGCCGATGACACTGAGGTAGGCTGAATTGGCGTTGAGCCCCGAAAGACCTGCGGAAAATGATCCTGCTGCCATGGTGTCGTGTCCCCTTGCCGTTAGCTGTGTGTCTGTCTGGTACCCTGATCGCCCTCAGTTAGCGCTATGAGGTCGACGAAGTGGTGGCGCCCACGACGAGGGGCGCGGCCGTTGGCATCGCCGCACTGGTGCCGTTGCTGGCATACGGCTGTGTGGCGACGACTGGTTGGGTGGCGGCGGCCGCCTGCGAGTACACGGTCGACGCGGGGGTGGCGCCCGGGATCGCTTCGAAGATGCTGCGGAGCGCGGTGGTCGACTCGGCGATCTGCGTCAGTTGCTCGAGCGAGCTGAACTGCGCGAGTTGCGCGATAAACGCGGTGTCGTCGACCGGCTTGGTCGGGTCCTGGTGCTGGAGTTGCGTCACCAACAGCTTCAGGAACGCGTCCTTGCCGATCTGGTTGTTGGCGGACTGGGTGGCCGCGACTGCCGAGGCCGCACTGGTGGCGGTGATGCCGCTGGTCGGGTCGATGCTCATTCAGACTCCTCAAGACCGGCGGCCGGCGTCAGCGAGCGCAGTACGGCGAGCCAGTCAATCTCCTTCTGCTCGGCGCGCTGAACCTCGATCGTGTAGGCGCGCCACTGACGCTGTTTCAGGTTCTCCAGCACGCGGACATCAACATGTGTGCGGATCGCGCGGTCTCGAGCCGATTGTGCGTCCTGTCGTCGGCTCGCGACCACCTCGTGCCGCCTGGCGATGTCGCGCCGCTGAAGGACTATCCAATTTCGGTACCACATCAAGATGGCGAGGTCGCCGCCGCGCCGCTGTTCGTCGGTCGCCCGCACCTTCGCCTGTTCGCAGGCCTGCACGGAGGCGTCACGTTCGGTCTCCGCGCGGGCGACCGCCGCATTTGCCGCAGCCAATTCCCGCTGCGCGTCCTCGTCTCGTCGGCGGCGCAGATCGAGCGCGGCGTGCGCGCGGAAGACAAAGGAACGCATGATCAGACGGCGAGCAGCGCCTGGAACGCAGCCGTGGAGTTGCACGGAGCGTCGGCGGATTGACGCAGGAAGGACGTGATACTGTCACGTCGAGCAAGCGCTTCGTCGATTCTGGGATTGCTGCCGGCGACGTACGCACCCACGTTGACCAGATCCTCGGCGCCGCGGATCGTCGCGAGCCATTCGCGGACGCGGCCGGCCTTGACCCGGTGCTCGACCGTGGTGACGTCGGGCATCGTTCGGCTGACGCTCTGGAGAACGTCGATGGCCGGATAGTGATTGGACGAGGCCAGATCGCGCGACAGCACGACGTGCCCGTCGAGAATCGCGCGCACCGCGTCGGCCACCGGTTCGTTGTGATCGTCGCCTTCGACCAGCACCGTGTAGAACGCCGTGATGCCGCCGCGGCCCCGGACATTGCCGGCGCGTTCGAGCAACTGCGGCAGCAGCGCGAAGACGGATGGCGGGTAGCCTTTCGCCGTCGGCGGTTCGCCTGCGGCCAGCCCCACTTCGCGCTGCGCCATCGCGAAGCGCGTGACCGAATCCATCAGCAACAGGACCTGCTTGCCCTGGTCCCTGAAGTACTCCGCAATGGCGGTGGCCGTGTAGGCCGCGCGCAGCCGCAGCAGCGACGGGCTGTCGGAGGTCGAGACGACTACCACGGCGCGGCGCAGGCCTTCGGCCCCGAGATCGTGTTCGAGAAACGTGCGGACCTCGCGTCCGCGCTCGCCGACCAGGCCAATCACCGTAACATCGGCCGAGGTGCCTCGGGCCATCATGCCCATCAGCGTGCTCTTGCCGACGCCGCTGCCGCCAAACAGGCCGAGACGCTGTCCGCGCCCGACGGTGAGCAGGCCGTCGATTGCCCGCACGCCGGTGCCGATTGGCGTCACGACCGGATCGCGGTCGAGCGGGTTCAGCGGCGGCGGCTGCAGGGCGTAGTCTTCGGTCGTCGAAATCGGTCCCTGGCTGTCAATCGGCTTCCCCAGTCCGTCGACGACACGGCCGAGCAATCCGTCGCCCACCGAAACGGTCGCGGCGCCTCCACGCGCGATGATCACATCACCAGGCCTGATGCCCGACGTCGTGCCGAGCGGAACAGTGAGCAACAACCCTTCGCGGAACCCGACGACCTCGAGGGGGAGCACCGGCTCATCCCCGTGGCGGCGCAGTTCGCACACCTCACCCACCCGGGCTCTCGGCCCGCGCGATTCGACAATCAGGCCTACGGTGCGAACCACGCGCCCTGACACCTGCATCGGTTCGGTCCGCCGAACGAGATCGTGATAACGGGTCAGCGAAAAATCACGAGGCACGTGGACCCACCACCCTCACTTCGACAGGTTCGTCGGCCGCCAACGTCTGTTCGATCACCTTGAACTGGGCCTCGACACTGGCGTCGATGAACCCGAATGGCGATTCGATGAGACACCCGCCCCGATTGATGGCGGGGTCCGCTTCGATCGTCACGTTCCGTCCGGCCCATGCCGGACCGTGTCTGGCCGTGATGGCCGCGTGATCGTCTGGATTCAACCGGATCCTGATTGAGGCCACTTCGCCCAGGCGGTCGAGCGCCACGCGCGCCATCGCGCACGTGAGTTCCTGGTCGACCTGCACCTCCCGGCGCAGGATCCGCTGCGCGATCGACAGGGCGAGCTGTACGACCTGGCGCTCCGTCTGGCGGATGATGGTCTGTCGCAGGTCTTCGAGTTCTTTGAGGGTGTCGGCCATGCGCCGCAACATGGCGTCGGCGCGTTTGGCGCCAGCTTCGTGCCCGGCTTTCTCGCCCTGCGCGTACGCGGTCGCGAACGCCTCGCGTTCGAGCTTGGCCAGTCTCGACTGGGCATCGCCGCCCTCGCTGGTGGGCGCCGGGACGGGCGGCGATGGGGGGGCGTTGCCGGGATCGCTCGCGTGGCGAAGCCCCCAGTCAAAGGGCACGACGTTCCCGCCGGTGATGCGCTGGCCTTTAGACGACATACGCTTCTCCGCCCGCCGCGCCGGTCACGAGGAGTCCCTCTTCCTCGAGCTTGCGCGCGATTGAGACGATGTCCTGCTGGGCGCGTTCGACGTCCCGCAGCCGGACCGCGCCGAGCACTTCCATTTCTTCCTTGATCATGTCGGCCGCGCGGCTCGACATGTTCTTGAGGAACTTCGCGCGGATTTCTTCCGACGATCCCTTGAGCGCCAACGTCAACGCCTTCTTGTCGGCGCGCGACACGATCTCGCGAATCGACTGATCCTCGACGTGGAGCAGGTCTTCGAACACGAACATCAGGTTGCGGATCGCCACGGCCAGATCCGCGTTCTCGCCTTCGATGCCGCCCAGCACACTCTGGCTCATGCTGCGATCGAGCCGGTTGAGCAGCTCGGCCACGGCCCGGACGCCACCGTAGGATTCGTGCGTAGCTCCGCCGAGCACGCGCAGCCGTTCCTCGATCACCGACGAAATACGCCCGATGACATCTGGCGAAATGTCATCGAGATTGGCCATGCGGCGCAGGACTTCGGACCGCATCTGCTCGGGCAGCAGCCCGACCAGTTCGGCGGCGCCCGCCGGTTTGAGGTGCGCGAGGATGAGCGCGATGGTCTGCGGGTTCTCCGACAGGATGAACTTCGACAGGTGCTGCGGGTCGGCGCGGTTGAGCACGGAGAACACGAAGGTCGACTCGGATGTCTTCACGAGTCGTTCAACGATCTTCCGGGCCTCGTCCGGACCGAACGCCTTCACGAGGAACTGGCGCGCCACATCGGGGCCGCCGCGGGCGATGTAGTCGGCCGCGGTCCACATCTGGTGAAACTCGTTGAGGACCTGTTCACCCACCTCGGCCGGGACGCCCTGAAGGGAGGTGACCTCCTGGGCAATCGCCTCGACCTCGTCCTCGGTCAACTCCTTGAAGATCTTGGTCGCGGTCTCGTGGCCGATGAGCAGGGTGAACATCGCCGCTTTTCGAAGTCCTTTTTGGGCTGTCGCCATAACCGGTCCCTACCGCCTGTCTTCACGGAGCCACGCCCGAACGAGCCGCGCCGCGTGCTCGGGTTCCTTCTGCGTCATCGCACCAATGCGTTTTGACAGCACGGGAATCTTCAACCCGTGGGCGTTCTGCGCCGTGGCGGCATCGAGTTCCGCTTCGATGGCACCTTCGAGATCTTCAATCGTGCGGAGAGACGCGGCCGATTGCCCAGACAGTGCCGGGGCCGGAACCATCGGCGTCATCGGTCCGGCCAGGGCCTTCTTGACGATGGGCCGAATGACCATGAAGAACGCCATTGCGCCGAGCACGAGGACAACCCCGAGCCGGCCGATATCGTTGATCTGCGGCGAGTACTTCTCCAGCGTGCCCACTGGGACCGGAACGTCTTCGGCATCGGGGCGCTCGGTGAACGACACGTTGTCGACGGTGAGCAGGTCCCCGCGCGAGGCATCGATCCCGACGGCGGCGGTGACGAGGTTCTGGATTCTCAGTAGTTCGTTCTTGGTCCGCGGCTTGTTGGTTCGCTTCACGGTGCCGTCACTGCCGGTGGTTGTCACTGCCAGATCGTCCAGGATGACGGCAACCGACAGGCGTGCGATCTCGCCGTTCGGCTTGGTGGTGTGTCGCGTGGTGCGGCTGATCTCGTAGTTGGCGGTTTCCGAACTGCGGCCCGCGAGGCGCACGTCGGGAGGCCTGGCCGGATCGGCGGGCTTGGCCGCAGGATCGGGGAGGTTGGCGCGTGCACCGGCGATGCCGGTGGCCTGCGCGTTGGCCGTGGCCTGATCAGACGAGGTGACCTTGCTTCGGACCACGGTCGTGTTCGGATCCCACCGCTCCTCGGTCTGCTCCTCGCTTTGGGCGTTCAGACGGACAGCGACATTGACGCGCACGCGCCCGGACCCCACGACAGGCTCCAGCAGACTGACGACCTTGGTGGTCAGATCCTTCTCGAGCGACAACTGCCGGTCCATCGACGGCCCGGAGTTGGACAGATCGCCTTCGTCGCTCGACTTGGTCAGCGGACGGCCGAAGCTGTCGAGGATGACGACCGCTTCGGGCCGCAGACCTTCGACAGCGGCGGCGACCAGCGCGCAAATGCCCTGCACGGTGCCCGCGCCGAGTGTCTTGTTCCCGCGCAGCTTCAGGACGACCGACGCTTTCGCGGGTTGTTGCCGCGTCTCGAAGAGCGAGTTCTTGGTCGTGGCGATGTGCACGCGCGCGCTTGACACTTCCGTCAGCGTGGCAATCGTCCGGGCAATCTCGCCTTCGAGCGCGCGCCGGTAGTTGACCTGCTCAAGGAACTCGGTGGCGCCAAACGAGACCTGATCGAAAATCTCGAAGCCGATGCGGCCCGCGCTCGGCATGCCCGTCGACGCAAACTGGAGTCGCAATTCGTCGATCCGGCGCTCGGGCACCCTGACCGTTCGGCCGCCGTCCGCGATCTTATACGGCTCCTTCATCGACTTCAGGCGGCCCACCACGTCGGTGGCGGACACGGCATCCAGATCCGTGAACAGCAGGACGTAGGATTCCTGGCTCAGCCAGTTAGCCGAACCGACCACCAGCGCCACCACCCCGACAAACGCGGCGACGAGGCTGACGAGCTGGGTGGTCGACAGGGACCCGCCGAGCGCCGCGAGTCGTTTGAAGGTGTTTTCGAAGTCCACGATGACGAATGCTCGATGGTGTCAGGGAAGACAGGCTACACAGGCATCCGCATGATGTCCTGGTACGCCTGCACGAACTTGTTCCGAACCTGGACGGCCATCTGGAAAGCCAGGTCTGACGTCTGCAACGCGATCATGGCTTCGTGCACGTCGCCCGTGCCGTCCATCATCCGCCCAATAGCGTCATTGGCCTCGGTGCCCGACGTTTCGACCTTGTCGACGAGCTGCTTGAGCGTGTCCGAGAACCCCGGACTCTCAGCGCCCTGGATTCGCGGCGTCGAGGGTAGCGTAACGGCTGTGACTGGAGTGCCAATTGGAGCAATCGCCATCGGTGTACCTCACTAGCGCCCGAGATCGAGAGCTTTTTGGAGCATGTCCCGGATAATCGAAATGGCCGCGAGATTGGCCTGATAGGCACGTGACGCGCCAATCATGTCCACCATCTCGGTGTTGGGGTCGACATTGGGCAGCGAGACGTAGCCGTTCTCGTCGGCATCGGGATGCGACGGTTCGTAGCGTTGCTGGAACGGTGCGCGATCTTCCACGACGCTGGCCACGCGGACGCCGACCGCGCCGCCAAGCGTGCTGTCAAACGCGGACTGCTCGTCGGGCTGGAGCATGACGTCCCGACGGCGGTACGGCTGGCCGTTGGGGCCCCGCGTGGAGTCGGCGTTCGCGATGTTCGAAACGGCCACCTCGACACGGGTCCGCTCGGCATTGAGCGCCGAGGCGCTGGCGGCGATGGCGGAAGTAAGAGTAGGCATGGTTATTTCGCTTCGTTGATGGCGTAGCGAAGCAGCCTGAACTTGGCCGCGAGCACGGTCTGCGCACGGGCGAAATCGCCAGCCGCGCTGCCCATCGAGAGCAGTTCACGATCAATCTGCACGGTGTTGCCGTCACGCCGCGCGTCGAGACCGGCCACCTCGCGCGTGCGCACGTCACTCGCGCTCGCCCTGGCGTTCGGATCATCCAGGTGCCCTGGCTGCGTCTTGGCCAGCACCACGCCATCCGACACATGACGGGTGAGCGCTTCCGAGAAATCGACTTCGCGGGCACGATAGCCGGGCGTGTCCACATTGGCGAGGTTCGAGGCGGCGACCACCTGCCTCGCCGCGGCAAGCGTCATCTGCCGGCGGAGGGCATCGGTGATGGCGGTGTCGCTGTAGTCGGGCACGGCTCCCCTCCCTTCCTCACGCCGCGGGCGGTACAAGCTCGCCGAAGCGCGTCGAGGGGTCGGGTTGCAAGAACGGTGCCCCGGTCGGGGCGGCGTGAAGAGGAAATCACGAGCCGTAGAGGCCACTTACTTCACAGTATGGCGTCAGGTCTTCGGCCGGGCGGCCGTCGTCTTTGGCCGGCGATCCGACATGTCAGACGTTCATCTGGAATACCAAGACCTGACGGACAGGGGCCTGAACGGATCGCGAAGAAGATTACCGCCGTGATGCCGCTAAGTCCTGTAGTAACCGTTCGATACGCTCAAGCCGACTTTCAATCGCGTCGAGGCGGCCAGGCAGCGACACGCTGCTGGTACTCGTATCACGATTCACGACCTGCCTGGCGAGTTGCCGATTCTCGAATTCCAGCGCCTGTCGGTCGCGAATGCGGGTTAGGATAACGTCTAACTGCCCTAAAGAGAATGGTTTAGTGAGGTAATCGTAGGCGCCCGATCTGACCGCCTCGATGGCGCTGTCGAGCGAGGCATAGCCCGTAATAATGACGACATTACAGGCCGGATGGACCCGTTTCGCCGCTCGGAGGACGGCTAGACCGTCGGCCCCTGGCAGTTGAAGGTCGGTCAGGATGAGATTGAACTGGCCCGGTGACCGCTCGATGGCCGCCACGGCGGCTCGCCCATCGGCTGCTGTGGCCACTCGGAGCCCCCGGCTCCTCAGGTGCTCCGCGAGCAATTCCCTGATGTCCGGGTCGTCGTCTACGACCAGCAACTCTCCGATTGAGCTGAAATCGTCAGCGTGTGGCGTGGACATTGCTGTTCCTCGTCAAACAGACACAGATCTGACGGATAATCGACATCGCTGTCGATTTCTTGAACGGGTCAGGATCATCGATCATTGCGACGGTCGCGTGGTGGTCGGCAAGCCGCCAGTAAGAGCGTGGGGTCAGCCACGTAGACGGAACCGGGAGGCCAACACTCATGGTGCTCACATCGCTCGCTAAAGAATCCACTGTCCTTGTCGTGGAAGACGAAACGGACTTCCGGGAACTCCTGGGTGAATCGCGCACCGCCGACGGTTTTCGGCCCACGCTGGCGGCCAATGGCCACGAGGCGCTCGAGCGGCTCGCGGGGTTTGCCTTCGATGCCTGCGTGATTGATCTGCGGCTGCCCGACGCGGACGGCATCGATCTCCTTCGCGTGGCCATGGATCGGTACCCCGACATCATCGCCGTCATGGTCACCGGGTTCGGCGGTGTCGCCGAAGCGGTCACGGCGATGAAGGAAGGCGCGGTCGACTTCCTGTGCAAGCCCTTTCAGTTGTCGCAGGTCTCGCGGGTGCTCAAATCCGCGTTCGAACGCCGGGAACTTCGGGAAGAAAACGCCGACCTGCGCGCCCAACTCAACGACTACGGGAGAAGCTTCGGCATCATCGGACAGAGCCCGGCAATCCGTCAAGTGTTCGCCTCACTCGAAGCCATCAGCCGGATGAACAGCACGGTGCTCATCCAGGGCGAGACCGGCACGGGCAAGGAGATGATCGCCCGCGCGATCCACCAGAGCAGCCCGCGGGCCGAACACCGCTTCGTGGCGTTCAACGCCGCAGCCATTCCCGAGGCGCTGGTCGAAGCGGAACTGTTCGGCCACACCAAGGGCGCGTTCACGGGGGCGATCAATGCGCGCATCGGCCGCTTCGAGCTGGCGCATCGCGGGACGCTGTTTATCGACGAGGTCGCTGTGATGGGTGTCCCGCTGCAGACCAAGTTATTGCGCGCCCTGCAGGAGCGCGAGATCGAACGCGTGGGCGATGCGCGCCCCATCAAGTTCGACGCGCGCATCATCGCGGCCACCAATACGGACTTGCGCAAACTCGTCAAGGAAGGACAGTTCCGCGAAGACCTGTTCTACCGGCTCAACGTCATCCCGGTCATGCTGCCCCCGCTGCGCGATCGCATCGAGGACATCCCGCTGCTCGCCCGCCATTTCGTGCAGAAGGCGTGCAAGGCCAACAATCTGCCGACCAAGACACTGTCGCAGGAAGTGGTGCGCCAGTTGATGGCGGTTCCGTGGCCGGGCAATATCCGCCAGCTCGAAAACGCCATCGAGCACGCCGTTGCGATGTCCGGGACCGAACGCGAAATCGCGATCCGGAATCTGCCGGAAGACATCAGGAGCGACGTCGAGCCGCTTCGCCCAGCCGCCATGGCGATTCCGGACGACGGGCTGGATTTCGCATCGGTGGTGTCGCAGTTGGAGCGCGACCTGATTCTGCGGTGCCTCGAGAAGACGGGCGGCAACAAGCGCCAGGCGGCCCGCCTGCTGAATCTGAGCCGCACCACGTTTATCGACAAGCTCCATCGGCTGGCCGTCAGCGACGGCGCCACCTCCGCCGCCTGATAGGCACGCAGCGCCGTCAGTGCTTCGACTCGCAGTTACGGTTGCATGTTCTTGCCAGGCGATCCGGCGAAAATGATCGCTCAGCACTAAGTCCTGAGCGAATGAACTCGTTGCCGAATTTCTGAATCGAAGAACTTAGGCCGCCGGAAGGGACAGATCGAAGCGGGCACCTGCCTGCCCTGGCGCGCAATCGCCGGAGAGCGCCAGGCGCCCGCCATGTGCTTCCACCAGTCGCCTGGCGACCGTCAGCCCGAGCCCGATGGTCGCTCCGCTCCGGCCCGTCGTGAAGAACGGGTCGAAGATCCGGTCGCGGTCCTCGACCGGCACGCCCGGCCCGTTGTCAGCAATGCTGATGACGAACTGCCCGTCCTTGCGCCCCACCTCTACCGCGATTCTCGCGCCGGACTGACCGGCGAGCGCCTGCTCGGCGTTGAGGATGATGTTGAGGATGGCGAGCGTCAAGGCCTGCGGATCGATGGCAGCCACCGACGAGCCGGCCGCTTCTCCCGTGATCTCAGCCCTGATCTGAGCACGCGACAAGTCATACTGGCGCAGCGAGACGACCCGTTCGACGCCCTCCCGCAGATCGGTTCGATCGGCAATCTCCCGACTTTCACGCCCCAGCGAGGACAAGTCCCGCATCAGCGCGGCTGCGCGCAGGGTCTGAGCCGCAATCCGATCCAGTCGTCGCCGGACATCGTCGTCGAGATTCTGGCGCTGGCCGAGCAACTCGGCCTGGCCGCCGATCGTCTGGAGAATGTTGTTGACGGTGTGAACGGTGCCGCGAACAACGCTCGTGACGAGGACCCAGCGATTGACACGGGAGAGTTGGTCGTCGGGAATCGTCCACGACCCAGCGGAATCGACAGTCATGTGGTCACCCATGTGCGATCGGAGACCGGCCTGTCCGACGCGGTGATCCGTTGTGGCCGGACGGACCATTCTACATCTCCGGCCAGCCGCAGTCCGCCTCCGGCGTCGGTCCCTGTGGGATGCCGCCCCATGGGTGGTCCTCAAGTTTCGCACGAGGCCGCCGATTCCATAGGGCGAAGCAGTTCTCTGGCCGTGTAGCGGCCCCAACTGGTGGCGCACCATGAAATTTCTGGTTGTCGACGATTCCTCAACGATGCGGCGGATTCTGATCAACACCCTGAACAAGCTCGGCTACCAGGACATCGTGGAGGCCGCGAATGGACGTGAGGGGATTGATCGCCTGGCGGCCAACCAGGTCGATATGATCATTACAGACTGGAACATGCCGGAAATGACCGGGATCGAGTTCATTCGATCGGTCCGCAGCAACGAGAAAAACACGAAACTGCCGGTGCTGATGGTCACGACCAATGCCGCCAAGGACGACATCGTCGAGGCGTTGCGGGCCGGGGTCACCAACTACGTCGTCAAGCCCTTCACCCCCGATACGATGAGAGAGAAGATCGAAGCCGTACTAGCGGGTTGAAGCGATCCCGAGCGAGGACACCATGCGGAGCGTACAGAAAAAAGCCGTTGATCTGTTGATTGAATCGGCGCGGGAAGTCTTCGAGATGATGGTCATGCGCCATCTCGAACTCGGCACACCCATTGAGGGCGACGCGCCGCGGCCGAAATCGAATGTGGTGGGCACGGTCAGCTTCGCGGGCAGCGAGTCTGGTCTGGTCGCCTTCTACAGCACGATGGACGCCGCAAAACAGATCGCCGGGAGTCTGCTCGGCATGCCGGCCGCCGAAGTGAATGGCGAAATGCCCGATGCGATTGGCGAGATCACCAACATGATCGCCGGCGCGCTGCGGACCAAAATGACAGACGCCGGTCATCCGTGGGCCATCTCGATTCCAACCGTCACGATTGGATCGGATTTCTACACGAGGTATGTCTCCGACGTCAGCCGCGTCCTCTGCCCGTTCAAGATGGAGGATGAGGAGATCTGCGTCGAGCTGATCATGATGAAGAACTGATCCCGCTCCTGGTTCCCGTGGCCGCGAGGCCAGACACTGTCGCGGGCCTCTTCGAGAGGGCCGACGCCGCCAGCAGGACCAGCGCGATCCATAGCAGATCGGCCATCAGCAGGTGGACCATCTGCATCCAGACCGGCGCGAGCAGCCACAAGTTCAGGAAACCGGCGAACACCTCGGCGAGAGCGAGCACGACCACGGCCCGCCTGGCCAGTCGACCGATCGACGCGTCGGCGGGCAGCCGCACGCGACCCACGCCGAATACCAGCAGCGCACCGACGAGCATCGCCAGCGCCGGATGCAACACTCGCAGGCGAATGAGCAGGTTTGAGGTGGTCGAGAGGTCAGCGGTCAAGCCATCGGCCATCGACCGCACCGGATACAACGTGTCGCCGAGCGCGGCGACGGCTCCGCTCTTTGCCACCGCAATCAGGCCGATCAGCCCGGCGGCCAGCATGCCGACGAGCCGCCCGCGATTCGCGACATTTAGTGCCCCGATTCCGACATCCGCCGACGTATTCCGGGCGGGGCATCCCGGCTGCCACCCCAACGCGGCTGCCGCGTCGGGGGCCCCGGCCTCACTGCGTTGCTCCTTCCTCGAATATTCCCGATATGCTCGGTCGTCGCGCCTTGCGATCCGGGCGCCGCGCTCCGGACTATCGTCGCCGTCTGTCGGAATCGGGGCACTAAGACTGACATCGGCACCGCCCGAGGCCCAGTGCGCGGTCAGGGCCAGTGAGGCCAGCAACAGGAACGTGTTGGCCAAGTGCGCCACCATGGCCATCGCATGGGCCATGCTCGGATTGTCGGCCACGAGCCGGAAGAGCACGAGGCCCGCGCCAAGGGCCGCCTCGGTCAGCATGAAGATCATCGCCAGCACGGCCCCGCGCCGGGCCGGGTGGCCGGCCTCGCACACGCGAAAGGCCCACACAAGCAGGACAACGACCGCGACCAGCGCCAGACCGCTCGATGCGCGGTGCGAGAACTCGACGAGCATCTCGGGGGTGGGCGCCCGAGGAATCACCTCGCCATTGCAGAGCGGCCAGTGGGCGCCGCAGCCGGCACCCGATCCGGTGGCGCGCACGTACGCGCCCCAGACGACGACCGCCAGGTTGTAGGCCAGAACCAGCCAGGCAAATCGGGCAAGCTTGGTATGCACGCGTCGATCATACGCCGGAGCCGGCTGTGTGTGGCCGGTCCGATACGACGGGGCGTTGTGCCGCTTCACGGCCCAACACCTCATCACATGGCCATTGGGTTCCGTCAGGTGAGTTCGACGGCGTCGATGATGCCGACGATGACGGAGCGGATGGGGGCGTCTTTCGAGATGACGATCTGACGGGCGCCAGTACCTTCGTCGAGCACGAGCACGCGCTCGCCCGGGCCCGCGCCCACCATGTCGATCGCGATCAGATAGTCGGGCAGGGCGCCGCCGGACGGATCGGTGCGCTCGACGAGGAGGATCTTCTTCGCGTCGTAGAACGGGTGATTGATGGTCGACGTGATCTCGCCGATGACGCGGCCGAGGATCATGTCGCGCTCCCGGGTGCCACGTGCAGGTGATCCACGATGCCTACGATCGTATGGTCGACGGGGACGAACCACGGATCAAGCGCGAGCGCGGCTTCGCGTCCACCCTCGTAATAGACCATTTCGTCAGGACCTGCCATCCGCGTGGCATCAGCGGCGATTATGGGCGCGCCCGTCGGCGCGCCGCCCTTGTCGAGCGGTTGGACGATCAGCATGGGTACGCCGGCGAGCCCGTCGTACACGACGCACGGCACTACGGTGCCAATGATCCGTCCGAGCAGCATGCCGTCTCCAGTCTTGCCGTCACTGTCCTGTTCCTACTCCTCGATCGCCATCGAGGCCAACGAGGCCGTCGAGAGGACGGTTCCTCCGCGTCCCCGCTCACGCAAGCCGGGTGGAGTAGGCCCCAGTCCGCCGTGGAATCACGCACGGACCAGCAACCCCTCGTCAAACCGTACGTGCGGATTTCCCGCATACGGCTTCCCTCGACGTTCACCGAG